>JANOWZ010000265.1:0-16269 GCA_031418155.1 Deinococcales bacterium | reverse complement strand
GCCAACACGAACGGCTCGAGATTCGGGCGGTGTTCGGGCCAACCGGGGGAAGACATGCGCACGCAACCGCAGATCATCGGCGTTCCGAAACAAGCGATCTGGTCGCCAGTGTCCATCTTGATGCTGCTGATCTCGATCTTGTGTTTTGCGCTGGCTTGCAAAACCTTGAGCGAATCCTCGTTCCAACCCAAATACCCTGAGGTGGCGATCACATTGATCGCCAGCGGTTTGATCTGCGTGATCGAGGTGCTGCGTCAATACGGCACCAAGATCAGCGTGACCAGCGAAGGCATCGTGCATCAAACCTCAGGTACGGCATCCTGGATACCGTACCGCCAAGTCCGGGGCGTGTACGGTCTCGAGCGGGCCGCAACCGGGCGTGCGCATGGGTTTGAACTCGTCTTTGAACTCTTGAGCGGAGCAGAACAACGCATCAATTTGCGTCACTTCCGAAATCACGAGGTGTTGCTGGCCGCCATCCTCAACCGGGTTCAGGCCGTCCGACCTGACGTGGAGATTTCCAATGACCTCGAGCCAGCGCTTCGATCTGGCCTGTTCAGTATGAGTGCCAGACCAAAACGGATCGCACCGGAGCAACACCAAGAGGACCAAACTCGAGTTGTGCTGGGAAGCCCCAGACGTTGAGCAAATGACTGCAAGCCAAGCCTGCAAACACGATTTCTGAAATCCGCAGGTTCGCACATTTAGCCCGTACACTGCAAGCATGATCCCGGTGCTGATCCTGACCGCGAAACAATGTGCCGCCGCGATGGGTTCCATTGCGGTTTACCTGTTGATCGCACGTCAATTCGGTTTGGCGTTTTATCAGAACGCAGCGTTAATCGTCCTGGTGATGGCCCTGACCGTGTTCGCCATGATCGGAGCGGTGCAGGGTGTCTTCGTGCGCCGGTGGTGGTTGTACCTGCTTTCCTCGAGCATCCTGGCGGCCCTGCTGCTCGGCGTGTCTTTTTGGCTGATCGATGTCTTCGCTCCCGGTACGCTCGACAAACTCGGTCCGGGCGGCACGGTGTTTTTGCTGCCGATGCTGGCGTTCTTGTTTTCGTACCCGCTGGGCGGTGCGATCCAATGGTTCATGGGTTTGGCACGAAAACGTTGACGTAACCGGGCAGGTGAAGCGTTTGTCAAACAATCCGTCCGCCCTGAAAATCACATCGGTAAGCGATCACGCCATTCACCTCGTGCCATTCGCTGCCCAAAAATCCAGCGGTGTCACCGGTTGTACTCATGTAAAAGACTGAATGCTCGAGCGCAAATTCGTACTCACCCAGAAATGTTTTCAGCGCGTAAACGTTGCCGCGTCCAGCCTGACTGGTCGCTCCGGCTCGAGCACCATCGTACAGATCGGGTCGCAAAATTCGACCGTGGTAATTCATCGTCCAGATCGGCGTGCCGTTTTGCCAAACGACTTCCTGTCCAAGAAAATCGGTGCCGCCAAAGTAACTGTCCATGTAGGCCAGGTCAGCTTCGTGATATTGCAAATCTCGAGAACCGGGGCGGTACGCGAGGCTCGCTTGACCATCGCCATTCTAGGTGTTGGCTTTGGCCCGCACGATGAAGGCAATCATTTCGGGTGTCATTTGATCCACCTCATGGCGAGTTCCTAAAACTGCTTCAGGCAACCAAATGAAGTTCGCGTTGCGCCTCGAGATGGATCTGTGCGTTCAATGGCAAGCTCGAGCCGTTCGCTTCAAGCAGTTCTGGAATCATTGCTTCAAGTTTCGTGCTGAGTGCTTCCAGGGTTGCCGCTTCGGTGATCAGACCGGGCACGTCGGCAGATTCGGCGACCCAAACACTGGCCTCGGCATCCCAGAAGGCGGTGACGGTGATGTGCTGCTTGGTTTGTGCCACTTGAACCTCCTGGGTTGTGTTCCGTTACTGGCTCGAGTGTAGCGGAACACGTTTGAATTTTGCTTAATCTGCCGCCTCGAGCACTTTCTTCTTGGTTGGCTTCACAGCTTTGACAGCATTCACCGCTTTGCTCGCCTTCCCTGCCGTCAACCATCCAGGCGCTCCCGGAGCCCGCTCGAGCATCGGTTTCAAGTACCGTGCCGTGTGACTGGTTGCGTGTTCGGCCACCGTTTCCGGTGTGCCTTCGGCGATGATCAGGCCGCCACGGTCGCCACCTTCTGGCCCGAGGTCCACGACCCAATCGGCGGTTTTGATCACGTCCAAGTTGTGTTCGATCACGACCAGCGTGTTGCCCGCATCGACCAGTCGGTGCAGCACCTCGAGCAGTTTGCGCACGTCTTCGAAATGCAATCCGGTGGTCGGTTCGTCGAGGATGTAAATGGTTTTGCCGGTCGCACGTTTGCCCAATTCGCTGGCGAGTTTGACCCGTTGCGCCTCGCCACCAGAAAGTGTCGGCGATGATTGCCCGAGCCGGATGTAACCCAGTCCGACATCTTGCATCAGTTCCATTTTGCGGTACACGGCGGGAATGTTGGCGAAGTACTCGAGGCTGTCGTCCACGGTCATGTTCAGGACTTCGGCAATGTTTTTGCCTTTGATGCGAACCTCAAGCGTTTCTTTGTTGTAACGCGCACCTTTGCAAACTTCGCATGAGACGTAGACATCCGGCAGGAAGTTCATTTCGATTTTGACGGTGCCGTCGCCGCCGCAGGCTTCGCAGCGTCCACCTTTGACGTTGAAGCTGAACCTTCCAGGACCGTAACCGCGTTTGCGGGCTTCGGGTGCTCGAGTGAACAGGTCTCGAATGTCGGTGAAGACGCCGGTGTACGTGGCCGGGTTGCTGCGTGGTGTGCGTCCAATCGGGCCTTGATCTATCTGGATGACTTTATCGAGGTTGTCGAGGCCGTCCATCTTGTCGTACTTTCCCGGCATGGTTTTTGCACGGTTCAATTCTCGAGCCAGCACCGCGTAAAGGATGTCGTGAACCAGCGTGCTTTTTCCTGAACCGGATGGTCCGGTGATCGCGGTCAACGTGCCGAGTGGAATGCTCAAATTGACATTTTTGAGGTTGTGTTCTCGAGCGCCATGCACGCGCAAATTCTTGCCGTTTCCCTTGCGGCGTTTTTCCGGGACGGTCACAAATTTTTCGCCACGCAAGTACGCACCGGTCAGACTGCTGGGATCGTTGGCGATGAATTCTGGCGTGCCTTCGCTGACAACATGTCCACCGTGAACGCCTGCCCCAGGCCCGAGGTCCACGACCCAATCGGCAACGCGAATCGTGTCTTCATCGTGTTCGACCACGATCAAGGTGTTGCCCAAATCGCGCAAGCGTTTGAGCGTTCCGATCAGGCGTTCGTTGTCTTTCGGGTGCAATCCAATGCTCGGTTCGTCGAGGACGTACAACACGCCGGTCAATCCAGAACCCACTTGAGTGGCAAGTCGAATGCGTTGCGCCTCACCACCAGAAAGCGTGTTGGCGGTGCGGTCCAGCGTCAAATACTCGAGGCCGACATTCTCGAGAAATCCGAGTCTCGAGTTGACTTCGCGCATGATTGGCGCGGCAATTTGCAATGCAAAATTGGAGAGGCCATCGGCGGTGCGTGGTTTGGCGACACCACCATTTTTGCCCTGCTTGCCGGAACGTTGTGCGATTGAATTCTCGAGGATTCTTTCGCCCTCGCGGATGGCATCTTCTGAATTTCCCAAGGCCCCAAAGAATCGTTTCGCTTCCAAGACCGGCAGGCTCGAGGCTTCAGCGATGTTCAATCCTGCCACGCGCACGGCCAGAATCTCGCGTTTGTAGCGCGTGCCGTGACAGCTTGGACACGGTTTGAGGTTCATCATTTCTTGCATTTTTTCGCGGATGAATTCAGATTCGGTTTCTTTGTAACGTCGCTCGAGGTTCGCCATCACACCTTCGTATTCGGCTTTGAAACGGAAGGTTTCTTTGCCTTGACGACGGTAGACGACCTCGAATGGTTCGGGCACGCCGTAGAGGACCGCCTGACGGATTTCGCTCGAGAGGTCTTTCCAAGGTGTTTTCAGATCGAATTGCATGTGCTCGGCGAGGGCACGAAGGCGATCCCAGTAGTAAATCGTTTCGCCATCGCGTCCCTTCCAGGGTGCAATCGCTCCGGCGGCAATTGAAAGCGTATCGTCTGGCACGACCAAATCCGGTTCAAACTCGAGGCGATACCCCAATCCGGTGCAGACCGGGCAAGCGCCGTAAGGGTTGTTGAACGAGAATGACCGTGGCTCGAGTTCTTCAAGTACGCTGCCGTGTTCTGGGCAGGCGAATTTTTCGGAAAACAATTCTTCGCTGCCGTCATCCAAGTACAGCACTCGCGCCAAACCTTCGCCTTTGCGCAATGCAAGCTCGAGGCTTTCGGCGATGCGTGATCGATCCGATGCGCGAATCGCAATCCGATCCACCACCAGATCAATGTCGTGCTTCTCGAATTTCTCGAGTTTCAATTTTTCGGCATCTTCCATCTCGAGGATCGTGCCGTCCACGCGCACGCGGGCGAAACCTTCTTTTTTCAGGTCGGCAAAAATCTTGCGGTACTCGCCTTTGCGTCCACGCACGATTGGCGCGGCAATAATCGCTTTGGTGCCTTCGGGTTTGCGCAAAAGCTTGTCGGTGATTTCGGTTGGGCTTTGCCGTTCGATTTTGCGTCCGCAATCTGGGCAGTATGGGATGCCCGCTCGGGCGAACAGCAAGCGCAGGTAATCGTGAATTTCGGTGACGGTGCCAACCGTGCTGCGCGGGTTGTGGCTGGTGGTTTTTTGGTCAATGCTGATGGCGGGGGACAAGCCTTCGATGCTGTCCACGTCCGGCTTTTCCATCAAGCCCAAAAACTGGCGGGCGTAGGCGCTCAGGCTTTCAACGTACCTGCGCTGCCCCTCGGCGTACACGGTGTCGAACGCCAGCGTGCTCTTGCCGGACCCAGAAACGCCGGTGAAAACGATGAACTGATCTCGAGGCAGTTCAACCGTGATGTCTTTGAGGTTGTGTTCTCGAGCGCCGCGAACGATCAGTTTGTTGTTCATGTCTTGCCTCTCAGAGATTTTTCGTCTGTCACGCCATTTTCGTGCTGATGAAAGTCTGGATTTGGATCAACGAATAAGAATACTGCGTTCGGGTGTGCTATGTAAAGGGCGAAATCATAAAGGTGAAAACCAGACTCAAACGTAACCCTGAGCCTTGAGTTGCCGGGGTGCAAAATGCTAGACTCCCGCGCTTTTGTTACAAATCCTGGTGCTACACTATCGACATGGCGACGGTAGAAAAAGTCATGACGGTGGACGAATACCTCGAGTCCGAGAAACGCTCGAGCGTCCGTCATGAATACGTCGATGGCGAATTGTTGGCGATGGCGGGCGAGAAAATCCGGCACAACCGAATTGCTGGCAAAATCCTCCGATTGCTCGGCGATCTTGCGGAGGCTCGAGGTTGTGTGGTGCTCACGGAGAACATCAAGGTTCGCACCAAGGATACGAAATACCGTTATCCAGATGTCGTCATCACTTGCGAAACGATTACCGATGAATACATGGTGCTCGAGCCTTGCGCATTGTTTGAGGTCTTGTCCGAAAGCACCGCAGAAACCGATGCCACGGCTAAACTTGAGGAGTACCTGAAACTGCCGAGCTTGCAACGGTACGTGATGTTGCAGCAGAACGAACGCAGCGCCATCGTTTATAAGCGTGGCCCCGACGGTTGGCAGGTCGAATTTCTCGAAGCGAATGGCGAGGTCAGCATTCCATGCCTCGAGACGACCTTGAAACTCGAGCAGGTGTATGCCGGTTTGGTTTGAAGCGTCGTCTGGAAGACTCGAGTTTGCTGGTGATGCCCGTAGAATCTCACATCTTGTGTTTTTCTCGAGGCTTCCGTGACCCAAATTGATGCTGTTGTTATTCCTGCCATGACCCCGCCCATGAGTCCGCCCATGAGTCCGCCCATGAGTCCGCTCGAGGCGTTTCGTTCCGGCGCATTGCGCGATTTTCACCGCGTCGCGGCGGGTGATCTGGCTGGTGCACTCGAGAACACGCATCCGGCAGACCGTGCGACCTTATGCACAGCGCTCGAGGCGTACCAGAAGCGAATTGGTGCTCCGAAAGCGGCACTCGAGGCGGTGCGGGCCTTGGCGCATCCGAACTCGAGGGTGATCGTGACCGGGCAACAGGCGGGTTTGCTTGGCGGTCCCGCATACACGTTTTACAAGGCGATCAGCACGATTGTGCTTGCACGGCAATTGAGCACCGAAGACTGTCCAGTGGTGCCAGTCTTTTGGGTTGCCAGCCAAGACCACGATGCCGAGGAAGTTCGTGAAACTTGGCTGCTCGATCTCGAGGAGCGCGAGCATCATTTGCAATTGCCTTTGCAAAATGGCAAACCGGTCGGTCGGATTCCGCTCGAGCCCGGTTGGGTTTCTGGGATTCTCGAGGCATTGAGGGCATTCAAAGGTCAGCCGGACCATCAGGCTTGGGTGCTCGGTCTGGTCGAGGCTGCGACAAACAATGCGACCAGTTACGCCGATTGGTTCGCCAAACTCATCTCGAGCATTCTCGGACCGAACGGTTTGATTGTGTTCGACCCGCTCGAGCCTGGATTGGCCGCGCTGTTCACACCATTTTTGCGCCATGAACTCGATCATCCGCTCGCTGGTCCTGAAGCCATCGAAACCGCCGCCGAGAAACTCGAGGCGCAAGGCTTCGCCGCGCAATTGCGTCGCCCGCCGGGATCAACCAACCTCTTCCTCGAATGTGACGATGGCGAACGTCGATTGCTGAAATTTGACGGCACGCATTTCTTGGCTGACCGCACCTACTCGCGCGCCGATCTCGAAACCATCCTCGAGTCCGACCCGTCGCGCATCACGCCCGCCGCTGGTTTGCGCCCCATCCTTGCCGATGCCGTGCTGCCGACCGCCGTCAGCGTTCTCGGTCCGAGCGAACTGGCCTACCAACTCGAGCTTGGTGGCGTTTACGAATTGCATGGGATTCCGCAACCGCTCTTGTGGCCGCGTCTGTCCGTGACTTGGCTCGAGCCGCCCGTCAAGCGCATCCTCGAGCGTTACGGTTTGACCGTGCAAGAATTTACTGCCGATCCGACCGGCACGCTCGAAAGGCTGATGCTGTCACGTTCTGGCGCTGGTGATGACTTGGATGCTGGCCTGCGCGATCTCGAGACTGCATTCGCCAAACTCCAGGCGGAAATAGCGCCATTGGACGAAACCCTGCTCGGGGCGCTCGAACGGTCCAGGTCACGGGTGTTGGGTCATGTCGCCAGACTCGAAGGGAAGATTGCCAAGGCACTGATCAACCGCGAAGAAACCAGCACCCGCCAATTCTCGAGGTTGAATGCGCACCTGATGCCCGCCGGGATTCCGCAGGAACGGCGCACAAATTTCCTGTCACAACTGATGAAATTCGGACCGGTGCTGATCGAGAGATTACTCAAACTTGAGGCGACCGGATCAAACCATCTCGAGGTTTGAGGACTTAGGCACCCTACATGGCTCGAGGTGTAAGGGCTTCCGACCCTCAATTCTTCTTGCCCGCCCGCACCAAATGCAGCACGCTGGGTACAACTGCCGCCAAAATGCCACCAATCACCACCAGGTAAATGTACTTTTCCAAATCCGGGATCAAACGGCCCAAGAAGTACCCGAGCAGCGTCACACCAGAACCCCAGAGGACTGCACCAACGGCACTCAAGCCGATGAAGACCGCGTAATTGAGTTTCGTCACGCCCGCCATTGTTGGCGCAAAAGCCCGCACGACCGGCACGAACCGCGCCACAATGATGGTGAGCACACCGTACTTGTCAAAGAACGCTTTGGCTTTGTTGACGTTCTCCGGGTCGAAAAACCGCGATTGAGGCCGGTTAAAGACTCGAGGGCCAGCAATTCGACCCACCCAGTACCCGAGTTGATCGCCCAAGAACGACCCAGCAATGAACACCAGGATTGTTGGCACAATTTGAATCGGAGCTCCAGGGGTGGCCGCGAAAATACCGGCGGCGAGAAGCAAGCTGTCTCCGGGTAGGAAAAAACCGACGAGCAAACCGGTTTCGATGAACACCGTTAAGAACATGCCAAGGTAGCCGAAGGTGGCAATCAAGTTTTGCGGATCAAACATTCGAGCACTCTACCGTGCCCGTGTGAAGGCTAGACCAAGCGTTTTGCACAATCTTGCGAACGGCTCGAGGTGTTCAGGACAGCAGAAACGAACAGCCAGCCCATCACGGCTTGAAGGTTTTTGACTTGGGTGCAAATCAACTTGTGCTTCCTGCGCGTGCCAGGAAGCAAATCCAAATCCGGTCGCGTGACTCGTGCGCGTAATCCTCAAGGATTTGAAATCCTGCAACCTCGAGCATTGCCGTCATTTCGGGCGTGGTGTAACGGGCGAAGAAACGTTGATTTTCACCGTAGATTTCTCGCGTCTCGAGGTGTTCGCCCTCGCCTTCTTGCACGGACAGAAACAGAATTCCGGCTGGTTTGAGCACCCGTTTAAACTCGAGCAGTGCGGCTGGCGAGTCGGTTTTTGGCAGGTGCAACAGCGAGGCGCTGCACCAAATACCGTCAACACTGTGCGCCTCGAATGGCATGTTACGCATGTCGGCTTGCAGGAGCGATCCATGAACTTTTTCTCGGGCCAACTTGAGCATGGAACTCGAGAAATCTACGCCGGTCACGTTGATATTGTGGTTTTCAAACCAGGCCATGTCACGTCCGGGGCCGCAACCGACATCCAGAATTTCGGCATTTGGCTCGAGCGCCCCGAGGAACTTCTGTGCGAACGCGAGCAACGTCTCGGACATGTTTGCGCTGATTTGCGCGTAAGTTGGTGCCATCTGCTCGTAGCTTTCACGGGTGATCTCGATTTCTTTCATGCACGGATTCTGTGCCAAGCCAGCACGGTCAGTTTGGCAAGCTCGAGCCGGTCCGCATCCGTGACCGCTCGAGCGTTGTTGTTCAGCATCGGTTGGTTCTCGGATGCAATCATGGTTTCGGCAATCGCGTTCGCATCCATGCTCACGTCTTTGAGGCCACGTACCGCAGAGACAAAATGACATTCCTCGAGCAATTTCTTGAACGCGGTTGGCAGGTCGTGAGGCTTGACGTGAAACAAATCCGCCGCGTCTTTGTACGCCTCACTCGCGCCCGCGATGTTCCATTCCAAACTCGCCTCGAGCGCCACCGTGACCGCAACCCCGTGCGGTAACTTGTACAACGTGCCGAGCGCATGACCAATGCAATGCGCGATGCCCGTCCCCGAATTGTCAATTGCGGTTCCGGCCAGCAACGCCGCCTGTTGCAACGCCGCCCGAGCCTCCAAATCTTGTCCGTTGCGCACGGCGGCGGGCAGGTGACGGCGCACCAAGCGGATCGCCTGCAACGCGGCGGCACTCGAGATCGCATTCTTGCGCTGGCCCGTGTTTGCCTCGAGCGCATGCGTGAACGCATCCAAGCCGGTCGAGGCGGTGATCGTGGCGGGCACGGTTGCGGTCACAGCGGCATCCAGGATCACGGCATCCGGCAGCAGTTCGTTGCCCCAAGTCCACATTTTGCGTCCGCTCGAGTCCGAGACGATGCAGGTGCGTGTGACTTCCGCGCCGGTTCCCGCCGTGGTCGGAATGGCGATGATGTGACGGCGACCTGGGAACGGATTGGCCCCCAGCAGGTAATGCTCGATGCCTTCAAATGATGGCACAATCGCGGCGGCCTGCTTGGCGGTATCCAACGCCGAACCGCCACCAACACCGATCACCACGGCTCGAGGGTACGAACGCGCAAAAAGTGCGGCGGCATTGACGCTCTCAACTGTGGGTTCACCTGCCGGAACGATGTGCTCACCGACCGGATATTTTTTCAGCATTTCCTTGATTTTTTGCGTGTAACCGCTCTGCACCACAGCCTGATCCGCAATCAAAACGATGCTCAGGGTTTCCCAGCCCCAGAAGACGGGAAGCAGGCTCGAGAGTGAATCTGGACCCACAAGGATGCGGGGCACTTGGCCGAGTTCGTATTGGGCGCTCATGCCGCAGTCTATCTCGAGCCTCGTGTCTCTGGCCGGTTTCGGTTGGTGCGGTACGATGAGGCCATGACGTTGACCCGTGCCAGTGCCGTGCGCCGCGAGGTTCAAGACTCGCCCGATTACCCGTTCGCCCCGATTGAGGCGCGAGTGAAGCTCGATCAGAACGAATCGGCGCACGATTTTCCAACAAAACTCAAACGCCTTGCGCTCGAACGGCTCGAGAAACTGGAGTGGAACCGCTATCCGGATTTGCACACGGACACCTTGCGCGAGAAGATCGCGGATTTTGAGGATTGGCAACCGAAGGGCGTGGTCGTCACTCCCGGCTCGAACGTGCTGATTCACGCGCTCGCACAGATTGCGGGCATCAACCAGCGTGTGCTGACGGTTTCACCAAGTTTCAGTTTGTACGCGCTGGGGGCAAAACTGCTCGGCTCGAGTTTGAAGGAATTGCCGCTCGAACCTGGGTTCACAATGCCAATGGATGCATTGCTGCGTGAGCTTCGCGCCGGTGGTCCCGGTATCGTCTATCTGGCCGAACCGCACGCGCCGACCGGGACGTTGCATCCGCTCGAGCAACTCGAAAGGATTTGTGCCGCCGCCGGATCAGATTGGCTTGTTGTGATCGACGAGGCGTACCACGGCTTCTCGGCCCGAGACCACAAAGCGTTGGTGCGAGCCCACGCGAACGTTTGCATCTTGCGAACCTTCTCGAAGGCGTGGGGCTTGGCCGGGGCGCGACTCGGGTATCTTCTTGCGCAACCAGAATTGGCGGCGAACGTGCAAAAGGTCGTCTCGCCATTCAACGTCTCACACCTGAACGCCATCGTCGCCGAGGTTGCGCTCGAGCACCCGCAGTACATGCAATCTCGGCTCGAGGAGGTCAAAACCGAACGCGAGCGGGTGTACCGAAAATTGCTCGAGCATCCGACCTGGACAGTGTACCCGTCGCACGCGAATTTTTTGTTGTTTCGCACGCCGGATGCGAAGACTGCCCACGCTGGCTTGCTTTCGCATGGTGTGCTGGTGCGCCGTCAAGATTCGTACCCTGGGCTCGAGGGTTGCCTGCGGGTGAGCGTCGGCAAGCCGGAAGAGAACACCGCATTTCTCGAGGCGGCGTTCTCATGACGAGAGTTTCGGAAGTTGAACGCAACACCAAAGAAACCCAAATCTCAATCATGCTTGACCTCGACCACGCCCAACCATTCAACGCCGGGAAACTCGAGACGGGTCATGGTTTCCTCGATCACATGCTCGATCAGATTCGCCGCCATGGTCGGATTGGACTGGCGGTGCGGGCCAAAGGCGATCTCGAGGTGGACGTGCATCACCTCGCCGAAGATACGGGCATCACGCTCGGCATGGCGCTGGTCAAAGCCTTGGGTGACAAACGCGGGCTCGAGCGTTACGCGGATGCGTTCGTGCCGATGGATGAAACGCTGGCGCATGTCGTGCTGGATTTGTCCGGTCGGGCACACCTGGAATTTAAACCTGAAACCTTGGATGTGACTGGCGATGCGGGCGGATTTACCGTGTATCACCTGCGCGAATTTCTGCGCGGCTTTTGCAACCATGCTGGTGCAACCGTTCACGTGCGTTTAATCTCTGGACTCGAGGTGCATCACGTGGTTGAAGCGGTTTTTAAGGCGTTTGCGCGAAGTTTATACGCCGCCACCCGAGTCACATCGGATGCGCTGCCGAGCACCAAAGGGACGCTGTGAAAACACTCTTGATCGATTACGGTTCTGGCAATCTGCGATCCTGTGCGAAATCGCTCGAGGCGGCGGGCTTCGCTGCGAACGGTCACGAGTTAAAAGTCTCGAGCGATCCTGAGATGGCTGCCGATGCGGACGCGCTGGTGCTGCCGGGTCAAGGGCATTTTCGTCAGGTGATGGAAAGTTTTCTCGAGAGCGGATTCGAGAATATTGTTCGAGATCACATCACGGCGGGCAAAGCGTTTCTTGGGATTTGCGTCGGAATGCAAATCTTGTTTGAACGCAGCGAAGAATCGCACCTGCCCGGATTGGGCGTGATTCCCGGCGAGATCAAACGCTTTCCCAAACCAATTGGACCCGAGAAACTTTCGGTGCCGCAAATGCAATGGAACACCCTCGAGCCGGTGGGGGATAGCCCCCTGATGCGTGGCCTCGGCTCGAGTCCGTTCGCGTACTTTGTGCATTCGTATTACGCGCCGATCGGTGTGGCGCAAGATGGTGCCCGGACAAATTACGGCCTGGATTTCTTATCGGTGGTATCCGTTGGCAATGTTCATGCGACGCAGTTTCACCCGGAAAAATCGCAGCGGGTGGGCTTGCGAATCCTCGAGAATTTCCGCGATTGGGCGGCACAGGAATCGCCCTGACTTGACCTCAATCCTCTGGGTGCTCCGGTTGATTGCGAAGTTTTTCGATGGCCTCGAGCACCAACCCGAGGCCGATCTCGAACTCTTGGGCGTAGGCGTAACCGGGTTGAAGCACGTGATCGACGGCGATTTCGGTCAGGTACGGGTACTCGTCGGGAACCATTTGCGCCATCATGATGGCTGCGACATCGACGGCATCTTCGGAGTTCTTGAAGGGCAGGTTGATCTCCTGGAGCGCGAACCCGTAAATATAACTGTCCAGCAGGGAGTAGGCGTGCGCCGTGGCCGGGAGTGAGAATCCGTTCTCCCTGAGGCAGCCGAGGACCGCGTTGTGGTGCCGCAGGTTGGCTTGACCGGGTCTCGTGCCGGATTCCATCAGGCCGATGGCCCAGGGATGACGAATCAGTGCCTGATGGGTCGAGATCGAACGGGCCCGAAGCGCAACTTTCCAGTGGTCTGCTCGAGATGGCAAGTCTATTTCGGCGAAGACGAGGTCGATCATGCCGTCGCGCAGGTCGTCTTTGTTGGCGACATGATGATAAATCGACATCGCTTCGACCGTGAGTTCCTGGGCGAGTTTGCGCATCGTCAGCGCGTTGATGCCGTCCCGGTCGGCAAGTTCGACGGCGGTTCGCAGGATGAATTGACGGTTCAGGCGTGGTCGTGGCTCGGGTTTTGGATCGGTTGATTTCACCATTGCTGTTCCCATGATTCCATGTTCGCCTTTCCTGTTGACAATCTTACAGCGTAAGGCTATTGTAACCCAGAACCTTACAGCGTAAGGTGAGAACAGGGCTCGAGAGGAGTCAACGATGAACACCAGCGCAGCAACAATCCTCCAAACCTCAACAGATGGCCTGACCAGCAGCCGCACCATGAGGGCCATTGTCCGCGACCATTACGGCTCCGCCGACACCTTGCAACTCCGAGCGATTCAACTGCCCGAGATCAGCGATGACCAGGTGCTCGTTCGCGTTCACGCCGCAGGGCTCGACCGTGGAGCCTGGCACCTGATGACCGGCAAACCCTACCTGATCCGCATGGTTGGCTATGGTGTTCAAAAACCGAAAAACATCACCCTGGGTCTGGACCTCGCCGGGGTGGTCCAAGCGGTCGGCAAGAACGTCGGTGGGTTCAAACCCGGAGATCGGGTGTTCGGCCTCGGCAACGGCGCGTTTGCCGAATACGCCAGCGCTCGAGCCGACAAGCTGGCCCACATGCCAGCCAACACCTCGTTCGAGCAGGCAGCCGCCGTTCCCGTCTCGGCCATGACCGCATTGCAGGCCGTGCGCGATCACGGGCGGATACAGTCTGGTCAGCGCGTCCTGATCCTTGGCGCATCGGGCGGCGTGGGAACATTCGCCGTGCAGATCGCCAAGGCGTTTGGCGCACACGTGACCGGGGTGTGCAGCACCGCCAAAATGGACTTGGTGCGATCCATCGGGGCCGACGAAGTGATCGATTACACCCGCAACGATTTCAGCGAGGGCCTCGAGCGTTACGACGTGGTGCTTGACATTGGCGGCGGTCAACCGCTCGCAAAACTCCGTCGGCTGCTCACGGAAACGGGCACGCTTGCCCTGATCGGGGCTGAGGGTGGAAACCAATGGACCGGAACCATGAACCGCGTGCTGCAAGCCATGCTGCTCACGCCATTCAGCCGACAGCGGCTTGTATCAGTCATGAACAACGAAAACGCCAAAGACCTCGAAATCCTCGCCAAAATGATCGAACAGGGCGCAATCAAACCGGTGATCGACCGGACCTGTTCACTGGCAGACCTGCCGGACGCAATGCGCGATCTCGAGGCTGGGCGTGTTCGCGGCAAGGTCGTCGTCGCAATCGCGTCATAAGCAGACGAAGGCCAAAAGGGAGACAGAAATGAACAACGCGATCAGTACCAAGTACATCCAGCGAAGTGCAACATGAGCATGGCTGGCAAAACAGTTCTCGTGACGGGCGCGACCAGCGGCATCGGCCAAGCAACGGCGCTCGAGCTGGCACGACAGGGTGCGAACGTCTGCATTGTAGCCCGCAACAAATCCAAAGGCGAAACGGTACTCGAGGAAATCAAGAAGGCGACCGGGAACACCAAGCTCGAACTGTTCGTGGCTGATCTTTCGAGCATGAATGAGGTACGACGCATGGCGCAGGAATTCAAAGCGAAACACTCGAGGCTTGATGTACTCGTCAACAACGCAGGTGGCGTTTACGACACGCGCCAAACCACCGCCGACGGCCTCGAGTACACGTTCGCGTTCAACCACCTGGCATCCTTTTTGCTGACCAACTTGCTGCTGGAGACGCTCAAGGCGAGCACACCGTCGCGCATCATCAACGTCTCGAGCAATGCGCAGGCCAATGGCAAGATTGACTTCGATGACCTGATGGGCGAGAAACGCTACTCGTCGTTTGGCGCGTACAGCGCCTCGAAATTGGCCAACGTGATGTTCACCTACGCGCTTACACGACGGCTTTCAGGCACGGGCGTGACCGTCAACACCTTGCATCCCGGTTTGGTTGGCACGAACTTTGGTAGCAACGCCAAAAGTGCGCTCTGGCGCGGAGTGGCTTCACTCGCCAAAGCCTTTTCCATGCCGCCGGAACGTGGAGCAGAAACGACCATCTACCTGGCCTCGAGCAGCGACGTTGAAGGTGTGAGCGGCAGGTACTTCGACAAGAAAAAAGCAGTCGCCTCGAGTGCTGCATCCCACGATGAAACCGCGCAAGAACACTTGTGGGTCGAGAGCGCAAAACTGGTCGGGCTGACACCATGACAAGCATGTGAACCGCTCGAGGTTTCAGCGTGGCTGCGCAACAAGAAAGCATCAAGGGAGACAGAGATGAATTCAGACACAACAACAACGCAATTCAACGACGTATCAACACGAACTGCCGCACTGATCGCTGGGCTGGGGCTGTTGCTGATGGCCATCCTCGCGCCATTCGCCAACTTTTATGTCCTTGGGAACCTGGTGGTTGCCAATGATGCCAAAGCCACGGCCGAGAACATCATGGCCTCGAGCGGGCTGTTCCGCCTTGGCATCGTTGGCTTTCTGACCGTCGCCGTGCTTGATGTACTGGTGGCCTGGGCGCTGCACATTCTGCTCGAGCCGGTGAGCCGAAACCTTTCCCTGCTGGCGGCCTGGTTCAGGTTGCTGTACGCTGCCGTGTTCGCCCTCGCCCTCAGTCCGCTGCTTGGTATCTTGCAACTCCTGTCCGCTGGCGAATCCTTGAAAGGACTCGAGGCTGGCCAATTGCACGCCCAGGTGATGTTGTCCGTGGGAGCCTTCCGGTCCGGCTGGGATCTTAGCTTGGTGCTGTTTGGTTTTCACTTGCTGGTCCTGGGTTACGTGGTGTTCAAGTCTGGGTTCATGCCCAAATGGTTGGGTGTCCTGTTGGGCATCGCCGCGCTGGGTTATTTGGCAGACAGCTTTGGAAAATTTCTGGTTCCCAATTACAACATCACCGTTGCCGCGTTCACCTTCGTTGGCGAAGTCGTGCTGATCTTCTGGCTGTTGTGGAAAGGCATCACCGGCTTTGAGATCACGCCAAAGGCACAATCAGGCAGGCCATCGCCAACACCTCTAGCCTGAAGCTTGGGCCTGAAGCTTGGGCCTGAACGAATTCACAGTTTCGCAAACACCACGCAACCAAAAGGAATCGGATGATGAACACGTGCATCACGCATCCCACACCTCGAGCTACACAGCAATCCAAATCCACACATCGAACCACCGCCGCTCTGGTCGGACTGCTGTTTCTGAGTTCGACCGCCACCTTCGCCATCGGCAATTCGTTGATCGAACGGTTCTTTGCGGCGAACGAAACACCCACTTCGCTGCTGATTGGCGTGCTGTTGCAAGCTTACACCGGTCTGGCCGTCGCCGCCATCGGCATCGCCATGCTGCCCGTGTTCAAAGACCACCCGC
>JANOWZ010000264.1:0-4803 GCA_031418155.1 Deinococcales bacterium | reverse complement strand
AGACGAATGATCCAACACGTCGGTTGGACCCTTGGTGAACACCGTGTCGCGTCCCGGTTCGCAATGCTCGAGCGCCTTCTGCCAGAACGCGAGGTTGTTTTGCGGTTTCACTGTTTCATCGTCGGTCACGACTGCGACTTTGGTAAACATCGCTTGCCCGAGTCCGAACATTCCGTTGGCAACCTTGTACGCCTGACCCGGATAAGATTTCTTGATCACGACGTTGACCAAGTTGTGCGCGATGCCACAGGCAGGTAGGTGATAATCCTTGATCTCTGGCAAGATCAATTGCGCAGGCACGAGGAAAATCCGTTCGGTCGCCTCGATCAGGTACGCATCTTCCATCGGTGGACGGCCCACAATCGTTGCCGGGTAGATCGCATCGCGGCGCATGGTCACGCAGGTCACGTGGAAGGTCGGGTAAAAATCTTTGAGCGTATAAAACCCGGTGTGATCGCCGAACGGCCCCTCATCGCCCCAGGGTTCTTCGGGATCGACAAATCCCTCGAGGATAAACTCGGCGTTAGCAGGCACCTCAAGATTGACGGTGATGCCGCGCACGACTTCCTGGCGTTGGCCGCGCAACCATCCAGTCAAGCTGTACTCGTTGATCCCCGGCACGGGCGGGATCGGTGCGGTCGCGGCATAAATCAATGCGGGATCGCCACCGATGGCCACCGCAACCTCGAGTTTTCGACCAAGTTTCTTGGCATTCTCGAGGTGTCGCGCTCCGGTCTTGTGGCGCTGCCAGTGCATGCCGGTGCGGTTCTTGTCGTACACCTGCATGCGATACATGCCCATGTTCATCTCGCCGGTTGCGGGATCGTTGGTGATCACGAGCGGCAGCGTCACGAATGGGCCACCATCTTGCGGCCAGCATTTGAGGACCGGGATTTTCGAGAGGTCCACCTGATCGCCGCGCCAAATCACCTCTTGCACTGGGGCTTTCTTGACGCGCTTGGGCGGCAGGATCGCCAACTCTTTGAGCTTCGGCAAGTTCGAGGCCAGCCCAAGAATTCCACCACTCAGTTTGATATCAAGCAATTTACGAAGTCGATTTCCCAAATCCTCGAGTTCGTTCACCCCGAGCGCCCAAGCCATGCGTTCTCGAGTCCCCATCAAGCCAATGGCGACCGGAAAATCCTTGCCGATGACGTTCTCGAAAATCAGGGCTGGACCATCAGCTTTGACCAACCGATCCGCAATCTCGGTGATTTCAAGTTCGCTCGAGACGGGTTCTGTGACGCGCACGAGTTGTCCGCGTTGTTCGAGCAGTTGGATGAAGCTGCGAAGATCTTGGTAGGCCATGCCTCGAGTTTAGGCTGGAAGAGCAAACTCAAGTAGGGTCAAAAATCCGATGCAGACGGGATTTTTGTACGCTGCGTCACGCTTCAGGTTCAGTTCGAGGTTTCTCTGTTTCGAGTTTCTCGAGCACCGGTTTTTCTGGCACTGGCGGTTTGGGACGAAGGTCCGTGCTGTTGAACGCATTCTGCGAAGCCCTGAATCCATCTCGGGTTGCAGCGAGCACCGCGTCGGCACCGACCTTGATGATCTGCTCAAGCATCACCGCTTCTTCGGGCGCAAAATTTGAAAGCACCCAATTCACAACCGTCCACTGTTCGGGCGGTCTCGAGATGCCGACTTTCAACCGTACAAACTGATCCGATCCAATTTTCGCGTGAATGTCTTTGACCCCGTTCTGCCCGCCGCTCGAACCGCCCATGCGAAAACGCAAACGACCGAATGGCAAATCCAAATCGTCAGACACCACCAGAATTTCGTGCGGCTCGAGTTTGTGGAATCGAGCGAACGGTCCGACCGCCTCGCCCGACAAATTCATGAACGTCTGAGGTTTCATCAACCAGACTTTGCCCGTGCCAAATCGGGCCTCGGCCAACTCGAGCTTCGGTTTGGCCTGCCAACCCGCGTTCAAACGTCGAGCGACCTCCTCGAGCACCTGAAAGCCAATGTTGTGCCGGTTCCGGGCGTACTGCAATCCCGGATTTCCCAGGCCGATCACCAGTTTGATCTGTGTCATAAACGATTCCTGATCTCGAGCCTGAAGGCCTCAAATGTCCCATCAAAAAACGGGCCGCCCTCTCGAGCGACCCGCCAGAAAATCCAACTCGAGGTTATGCCTCTTCTCTTTTGCCTTTGGCGATGACTTCGGGTTCGACTGCCGCAACGGTAGCGATGGCCTCGCCACGTGATTGGTGAATCGTCAGGATTGTGGCGCTGCCGTCTCCGACGAGGGTTACGCCTGCTGGCAGGGTCAAGTCCCTGGCGTGAACCGGTTCGTTCAAGCCGACGTTGGTGATGTCGAAGACGAGTTCGTTCGGGATGTTCTTCGGGGTCGAACGGATCAGGACCGTGTGGGCCACGATGTCCAAAACGCCGCCCTGTTCCTTCACGCCGCGGGCGGCACCGTGCGTGTGCACTGGCACCACAACTTCGACCGGCTCATCGGAGACGATCAGGAAGTCGGCATGTTCGGCAATGCGGGTGCGTTTGTTCATCGCCACGGCCTTGACGAGCGTATCGAGCGTGTCGCCGTTTGGGAACTCGAGGGTGATTACGCCGTGCGTGCTGACTTTACGAAACACCTTGTCGAAGGCTTTGCGTTCCACGAAGATGCTTTTGTTGGATTTCTTATCGTAAACCACGGCTGGCAACATGCCATCCAGGCGCAGGCTGGCTGCGGTTTGCGTGCGATCAAATACTTTGAGTTCCATTTGTTTGTCCTCCAGGGCCAGACCGCTTTCGCGTTGGGCAAGCCTTGGAAGTGTACACCATAGCGGTTCAGAGCGGAAGGGGGACACGAATACAAAATGCCGAGAACCTCGAGCTTGAACAGAAGCACACGTCTCGAGACTTTGACCTCACTTTTCCCTTTGCACGTTCCACTTTCACCTGTTTTCCCAATCCGGGGCGTTTATCTCTCGCCCTGAGGCCGTATAATCGCTGGGATTCGGTGCAATTTCTGCGCTAACTTTCAAGTTTCTTGTCAAATTTTTATAGAGGTGAATCATGGTCGAATCAAAGCCCAATCTCGAGTCCGGTACGTTGCGTGTGAAAACAGGTTTCGCTGAAATGTTCAAAGGTGGTGTGATCATGGATGTCGTCACCCCAGAACAGGCGATCATTGCCGAAAAGGCTGGTGCGACCGCTGTCATGGCGCTCGAGCGGGTTCCTGCCGATATTCGTCGTGATGGTGGTGTCGCCCGCATGAGCGATCCAGACATGATCACGGGCATTGTCAAGGCGGTCAGCATTCCAGTCATGGCGAAGTGTCGGATTGGTCATTTCGTCGAGGCGGAAATTTTGCAGGCCCTCGGTGTGGATTTCATTGACGAATCCGAGGTGCTCACGCCAGCGGACAACCACTATCACGTCAACAAGCACGATTTTAAGGTTCCGTTCGTTTGCGGCAGCCGCAATCTCGGCGAGGCGTTGCGCCGCATCGGTGAGGGAGCCGCGATGATCCGCACCAAGGGCGAACCCGGAACCGGCGATGTCGTTGAGGCCGTGACCCACGCCCGTCAGATCATGGGTGAGATTCGCAAGATTCAGGGCCTCCCAGAGGATGAACTGATGACCGCCGCTCGAGATTTGGCCGCGCCTTACGAGTTGGTGCGGTACGTCTGGGCGAACGGCAAGTTGCCAGTGCCGAACTTCGCTGCCGGTGGTGTCGCCACTCCTGCCGATGCCGCGCTGATGATGCGCCTTGGCATGGATGGCGTGTTCGTGGGTTCGGGCATTTTCAAGTCTGGCGATCCAGCCAAGCGTGCGCTCGCCATTGTCAAGGCAACCACGCATTACAACGATCCCGAAATTCTCGCCGAGGTCAGCAAGGATTTGGGCGAGGCAATGGTTGGGATTCAGGTTGTGGCTCTGACCGATCAGGAGAAGATGGCCGTTCGCGGTTGGTGATCTATTTTTGAGTCGTGGGAGAAAGCTCGAGCCGGATTGGAATTCGCTTCCAATCCGGATTTTTCGTGTCTGACTCGAGCTTTATTTTGTTTTGATCTCGAGATTACGGCAGCGTTTTGATCTTCTCGAGCACCTCGTCGGCGTGCAGGGTGAATTCTCCGGTGGAGTTTTCAACGTGTTGCATCACGACGGTTCCGGTTTTGTCGATCAGGAACGTGGCGCGTTTGCTGATGGCGCGTTCTTCGATGGCCACACCGTAGGCTTTGGCGGTGGCCAGGTTCATGTCGGCCAGCAATGGGACTTCAATGCCGTACTCTTTGGCCCAGGCTTTGTGGCTCCAGACAGAATCGCGGTTGATGCCGAGGATCGCGGTGTTCACCTCGTCGAAATCGTCTTTCATCGCTGAAAATTCTGGGAGTTGCATCGAGCAGGTTGGCGAGAAATCCAGTGGGTAAAAAATCAAGAGCACGTTCTGTTTGTCTTTGAATTGCTCGAGCGTGACATCCGTGTTCTGGTTGGATTTCAGGTTGAAGTCTGGTGCGGGTTGGCCGGTCAAATCCATGTGGTCCTCCTGTGACGAATGCCTGTGTTGGGCAACAGGCCAAATTATCATGAATCTCGAGTTGCGATTGATTTTTCCGTTCAGGGCGTTTGCTCTTCAAACAGTGGCTTATTTGGATCTCGAGCGGGCAGTGTGAGTTTGTAGCGTCTCGAGGCCAATCGAGTGAGGAGTGTCACGCTCGCGCCGATCAGCAACGCAATTTCGCTCGAGTTTGGCATCAATCGGCTGGAGATGATGACGGCGAGACAACCGAGCGCGGCGGTTGAGGCGTACAGTTCTCCGGGCAAGAAAATCCTCGGGACCTGCTTGGC
>JANOWZ010000263.1:0-7625 GCA_031418155.1 Deinococcales bacterium | reverse complement strand
GGTGTAGGTGATGGCTGCGGTGAGGGTGGTTTTGCCGTGGTCAACGTGGCCGATGGTGCCGACGTTCACGTGGGGTTTGGTGCGCTCGAATGTGCCTTTTGCCATGACTCTATTCTCCTTCGCTCGAGATGCGGTCTCGAGGTGTGTGCAAGATTTTTGTGCTGCTTGAAAACTGTCCGGCTAAAACCTGTCCGGCTATCTCAATGCAAGTCGGCCCGCTCACGCGAGCCTTCAAGCATTCTGAACCTTGGAGCTCGTGGTCAGGATTGAACTGACGACCTCTCCCTTACCAAGGGAGTGCTCTACCACTGAGCTACACGAGCACTACTGAACCTGTACTGCAACAACTTGAGCACCTGACCACCACTTGCCGGAAAACCCCGGTAAAAAAACGCCCTCACTCGAGCGCCTCTTGCTCGAACACCAGCACCTCGCGGGCCTCGAGCGCCGAACGATGGTAGCACGGGTGAAAGCACTTGTAAAGCGTGCTCGTGGGCAAAGAAATATCGAGCCTAAAGGTGTCCTGGCGCGGGTTTTTGAGCCGGAGGTGAAGGCCATAAGCTCGAGGTGATCTGGGGTTTATTTTTCTCTTGATCCCAAGACGCACCTTGCGGGCGGGATCGCCTCTTTTGTCTTCTGTGACTTTCCTCTGCTTCTTGGTACGATGCCGGTATGCGTGGCATTCGTGGGGCAACGACGGTTTCGGACAACACCTCTCAAGCCATTTTTGAGGCGACTCGGGAGTTGCTGGTCGAAATGCTGCGTGAAAACGCAATGGCAGAGAACCCGGATCAACCGACACCACTCGAGCTTGAGGTGGTGGCTTCGATCATTTTCACGGTCACACCGGATTTGAACGCGGCGTTCCCGGCGGAGGCGGCACGAAATGGCTTGGGTATGAAATTCGTGCCGCTCTTAAATGCACTTGAGATTCCAGTTCCGGGCAGGCTCGAGCGGGCGATTCGCGTGATGATGCACGTCAACACCACCCGTTCGCAGCGCGAGATTCATCACGTGTACCTGCGTGATGCGGTGGTGCTCAGGCCGGACCTCGAGAGCGCCCAGTAAAAGCTCGAACTTTCATTTCAAGTGCGACGGCAGGCGTTTTCGGAATGCTTGCCGGGTCGTGAAATGCTCGGCGCACCAACCGGCGGCTCGAGCACCGGCGACGTTTTCGTGCGAGTCATCGATCAGCAGCAAACCAACTGGCTCGAGGTTGAGGCGTTTGGCGAGTCGATCAAAGAAGGCTCGATCCGGTTTGCGGGCTCCCAAATCGCATGAGGCGAACACACCATCAGTTTCTGATTGCAAACCCATCTCGAGCCGCATGAAGTTTGCACGGTTGCGTTCCTGATTCGTGCCAACAAAACATGGCATTCCTGAAGCACGCAAAGCACGAACTTCTTGGATTATCACGGGATCAATTGCATTTTCATGCTCGAGCCAGTTTCGAATAAATTCTGGGATTGAGACTGGAACTTGCCAGCGTTCGAGGAACGGGACGAGCACCACCTCGAGATCAAGTGCGCCGATCGTGCAGCGTTTGAAATCGCCGTGGATGAAGGCCATGAATTCGGCTTTGGGCACGCCGTACAGTTCGTGGGCGCGGGTCACGAACCAGGATGGAGGTTTGACCAGCACGCCGTCCGCGTCAAAAACGATGGCTTGAATCATTGAGCATTAGCGTAACTCGGGCACTGCGGTGCAGGGGTTTTGGTGAATGGTTGGCAGGGAAACGAAGGTGCGTTCCATTTGACACATTGACTTAAATCTTTAACATAATGTATAGTATTTTTAACATCTACTTGAGGATGAACCCAGGAGGACACATGTCATTCCGAGAAAAAATCGCTTGGCTGTACCTGATCGCTATTGTCATCACGTTCGGGCCCTACTTCACGCTGACGGCCCTGCAAACACCGCCCGAGCAGATCATGCCCGACCTGCGACGACTCGGCCTGTTTGCCATCACCACCGTGGCGCAAATGCTGATCATCGGTGTCGGGCAACTGTACTTTCGCCTCGGCTCACCACAAGAGGCACGATTTCCACCGGACGAACGCGACCAAGCCATCTCGAGCCGGTCGATCACCTGGGCGTACTACGTGCTGATCTCAGGCATGATTTTGGTCGGTTGCGTGATGCCATTCGCATCGGGCGGCTGGGAACTGGTCAATGCCGCAGTGTTGATGATCGTGCTGGCCGAGATCGTTCATTACGGCCTGACCGTGTTTCACTACCGCAGGCAATCATGACCACAGAGATGATCGAAGGATTGATCTCCAACCAGATTCGCACGTTGCGATTCCATCATGGCGAAATGTCACAGGCGGAACTCGGTCAACGCATCGGTGTGACCCGGCAGACGATTGCCGCCATAGAGTCCGGAAAATACTCACCAACCTTAGAAGCCGCGTTTCGCATCGCGCACGTGTTTAGCGTTTCACTCGAGGAAGTGTTTCAGTGGAACATGAAATCCGGCGACCCGGAAACCCAAGCGAAATGAAATCCTCGAGCATCGCAAGCCTCGGGTTAAGGAAATGACTCGAGCCACCGCTGAACCGAAAACGGCCCGAAACCGTTTTCGGTCTCGAGCCGTTACTTTCCTCTACTTTGACTTTCCTCTGCCCTTAAGCCACTGGAACCAAATACTCGAGCAGCACTTCCGCTTCGTTCTCGCTGGTTGCGGCGAAAGCCTCGAGTTTGCAGGGGAAGCGCGTGCCGTCCACACCGATCATCTCGACGGGACTGCTGCGGGCATCCAGCAGGTCTGAGGTTGGCACGAACATCTCGAGCCAAACGATTTGGCGTGAACCTTTGCGTGGTGCGAATTCGCTGACATCTCCGATGATGCGGTCGCCGATTTTGATCATGTAGTCGTGCGTCATTGGCAAGAACCCCCGGTGTTCGTGTTGGTCGTCGCGCCTCCCAAACGCTCGGACCTGAGTGGACGTGTCCAGATTGAGTCTGTTGTGTACTCGGGTTTGAGATTATGTCGGCAAAGATGAAGCTCGAGTAATCCTGGATGAGTTGAATGCACGTCATTTACGACCGCGCTTGCTGTACGAAAAGTCACGTTAGAGATTGTGCGCCACTGGCTCATACAAAACCTTTACAGGTGTATACTTAAGTACAGTAATTTATCGAATCTTTAAGTGATGGTGAATAATTCACATTGCACAAAAAACCAAGTGCGTTGTTCGGCGCTATAGTGCAGGCGCAAACGATTGCCGATGCCCGTTTTTTGCTCTCGAGGTGACATGAAACACCAGGACGCGCAAACACTCGCCCACAGGATGGCCCAGGCCGTACCACTCGAGGAGGTGGTCCGCCTCGCGCAGACGTTGGTGCGCATGGATTCTGTTGCGGCTCCAGGCCGACCGCACGAACAAAACGTCGCCCGTTTCCTCGCAGATCGCCTCGAGAAAGCGGGCTTGGCGGTACATGTGACCGAGGTCGCACCGTTAAGGCTGAATGTGATTGCTGAGTGGACTGGGCGCGGTTCCGGCAGAACATTATTGCTCGAGGGCCATACCGATGTCGTCTTTGAAGGTCCGCACGAAAACTGGTCTCGAGACCCGTTCTCTGGCGATATTGAGGATGGGATTCTGTACGGTCGAGGCAGCGCCGACATGAAAGGCGGCCTCGCCTGTGCGGTTGTGGTCCTCGAGACGATGGCGAAGCTCAACCCGGAGTTGCCCGGAATCATCCGACTCCTGATCCCCTGCGACGAGGAAGGAATGATGACCGGCATCAAACGCATGGTCGCGGATGGCTGGGCCGGAAGAACTCGAGGCTCAAGCATTCCTGCCGATGGCGCGATCATCTGCGAACCCGAAGAGAACGAACTGTGCCTGTTCCAAAAAGGCGGCATTCGCATCAAAGCGACCTTCACCGGTCGTCAAGCGCACGGTGCGATGCCCTACGCTGGCCTCGACCCCGTGCCAGCCCTGGCTCGATTTGTGCTCGAGGTGCGTGAGTTGCAGAGGCACTACCAGAAACTTGTCGGCAAACACCCAATGCTTGGCCTGCCGTGGTTGACCGCAACCGTGCTCGAGGCGGGCAGCCTGCCGCAACTGAATGTGATGCACGCCGATGCGATGGTGGCCTTGGACGTGCGCACCGCCCCAGGAGTCGAGCACGAAGATGTTCACTCGAGGTTGCGAGCAATTCTCGGACGGCTCGAGCTTGAAGAGGGCGCGAAAACGAAATACGAAATCATTGACGACCGACCTTGGACTGCCACCGATCCGAACGCAACCATCGTCAAAGCACTTGAAGCGGCACACCCTTTCACCCTCGAGCGAGCCCCAAAATACGGCGGTGTTCCTGGGACAACCGATGGTACTTTTTTGCACGCGGCAGGCGTTCCGATTGTCACGGTTGGACCCGGAGACCGCGAAATTCCGCATCAACCCAACGAATTCGTGCACATCTGTGAATTAGAGTCATCTGCGCGACTGTATGCAGCGACAGCAGTGTTATTCTTGCTCGAGACTTAACCGTTCATCGCCGACGCACGAGGCGTATCTCGCGCCAATCTCGCACAAAATGCCTGTTTTACAGGACGTTCCCAGGAGGAACTTATGCGTAAAAGGTTGATCGCACTCTTCGCCATCCCCGCCATCGCCATGATTGCCACGCAATCGAGCGGACAGGGAGCCAAACCCGTTCGCGGCGGCAGCTTCGTTGTAGCCGCCAACACCGAACTCGCCGCACTCGACCCGACCCAAGTCGCCGGGGCCGAAAACGCGCGCATGTTCAACCAGAACGTGCTCGAGGGATTGGTCGCCATCGGTGAAAATGGCAAGGTCTCACCCGCACTCGCCACGAGCTTGCCGAAAGTCTCTAGTGACGGCACCGAGTACACCTTCACGCTACGCAAGGGTGTCACGTTCCACGACGGCAGCGCCTTCACCAGCGCTGATGTCAAAGCCAAATTTGACCGCGCACGCACCAAAGATTCCGGCCACACCGCACCAACGTTTTACGAGGACATCACCACAATCAACACGCCAGACGAGAGCACCGTGGTCTTCAAACTCGGCAAGGTCAACACCAGCTTTCTCTTGAACCTCGCGCAACCCGAAAGTGTGATCGAACCGAGTGCACTGTTCACCAGCAAAGAGGGCCTCGAGAAACTCAAATCCAACCCAATCGGCACCGGACCATTCAAGCTCAAAGCCTGGAATCGTGGCTCAAGCATCGTGCTGGAACGCAACGCGGATTACTACCTCAAAGGTCTCCCCTACCTGGACACCGTGACCTTCCGCTTCTTCGGCAGTGACGACGGTGCTCGAGTCAACGCCCTGAAATCTGGTGATGTGGACGCAATTGGTGCACCCGCAGAACAGGCCAAAGCACTCCAGGCCGATCCGAAATTTAAGGTCTACAACGGTGTCAGCACCGGCGAAATCACGATCTCGATGAACAACCAACGCAAACCCTTCAACGACATTCGCGTGCGTCGCGCCCTGACCCTGGCGACCAACAAAAAAGAAATCGTTGACGGAGCCTTCTTCGGATTTGGCACGGTCATCGGTAGCTTCAACAGCCCCGGCCAACCGTACTACATCGACCTCGCCAGCAGGTACAGCTACAACCTCGAGAAAGCCAAAGCGCTTTTGAAAGAAGCGGGCGCGGAAAACCTGAGCTTCAAATTCACCGTTGCCAACGAATTTCCCATCGAACGGCGCACCGCCGAAGTCTGGGCGGCACAACTCGAGCAAATCGGTGTCAAGGTCGAAATCGAACTGGTGCCGTTCAACACCTGGATTCAAAAAGTGTTCTTAGGCAAAGATTACGACACGACGATCATCGGTCACGCGGAAGCCGCAGACTTGGACCGTTACGCCCGAGACGGGTACTACTTCAACTGGGACAATAAGGCGTACAAGGCATTGTTGGACAAGGCTGAAGCGACGCTCGACAGCGCGGCACGCACACAGTTGTACTGGCAGGCGCAAACCTTGTTGGCAGACCAAGCACCCGGCATTTGGGTCTTCAGCGCCGCCGCGATCACCGCGACGCAAGCGAACGTCAACGGCTGGTGGAAGACCTCACCGACGCCGAATTACAATGTGGTGCGGGTGTTTAAGACGAAGTAAGAACTCGAGATGGAAAGGCCGGGATGCGCAAATGCGTCCCGGCTTTTTGGTTTCAAATGCTCGAGGATTACCGGAGTATGCCATTTCACTCGAAGAGTTTCGGTAGCGTATGATGTCGTACCAGAGGGATTGTTTTGTCTGGCGGCGCATATGTGTAAACAAATTACTTCAGTCTTGATTTGAGGAATGGGAACGATCTCAAAGCGGTAATGTTCAATCGCCTCACAAATTACATGATTTCGATATGCAAATGCCTATGACGACTCCACGATTTTTCTCGGTTGGTCACAACAGCTTCTCAAAGCGCGGCTTTCCCTGGATTCAAAGTCTCAGCAAAGGATTCAGGCAGTTCTACCTGTGCAAACAATGTGCGTCTTCACGTTCCATCATGTACGCGGACGGACCTGTTGAAGCTGTGTGTGACCCCAGAAAAGGAGTCAAGTGGCCAGATATTATTGGCTGCGGGCATTTTCCATTCTTCATTCTTTCAGAGCGTACAATACGCGCATTTTCAGCAGACGGGATCGGCGAGTTTCCGCACCATGCTGTTCTGATTCAGCCGCCGCTGCCCAAGAAGCTAGCGGTTCTTCCTGCACCCCGATACTTCTGGCTTGATGGTCAGAAGATGAAAGGGGCACTCTTGGATTTTGACGCAAGTGGTTTCGTTGGTATGCGTTTCTGTGCAGCGTGCGGCACGAGGACGGACGACATCACTACAACGTTCGACCGTCAAGATTCAGGGACCTATCCGTATGCTTTTCGTCACAACACATGGAATGGCACACACCTCTTCACAAGCGATCTTTCCCATACTGCATTCTTCTGCACAGAGAGAGTCTTGGATTGCGCACGTCGTCACAAGCTCACCAATTTCCGATTTGTCCCGGTTGAAGAGGGCGTGAATTCTGGGAGCACAGGTATGGAGTATCTGTAAGAATCGTAGCTTTGCGCACCACCCGATCCTCGAGATCACCTGATTCTGCACTAACCACAACTTCCATTCAGATCATCCTCGAGATTCCCAACAACCGTTTTGCACACTGAACCATTTCAGCATCCGTTTCGCTCGAGACAACCTGCTCGAACATTTTCTGCTTCCGAACCCAGCACCTCGTTCACTGCCACCTGTGTGATCTTAAGGATTTCGTTAATCTCTTGTGCGGTCACAACCAGCGATGGCGCGAAGGCAAGGCCGGTATCGTTGCACCTTGAGTTCACAAAAATTCTTTGATCCCCACGGTCTCGGGGATGGTCTCGAGCGACTTCAAGAACTTCCGGTACTCCCCGTCTTTGGCGGCGACCATGTGTTCTGGCGCGGGGTAAATGCCAGTTTCAACATCGGCCCGAAATTCGGACAATGCCGCGATGCTCTCGAGATGCAATCGGTCGTATCCGGCCTTCAAATTCCGGTAGACCTTGGCGTGCCGTGGCACATGACCGGCATTCGTGCCGAGGATGTCGTTGACGAACAAATACTGCCCGTCACAACCCGTACCGCTGCCCATCGAAAGCACCACG
>JANOWZ010000262.1:0-4928 GCA_031418155.1 Deinococcales bacterium | reverse complement strand
CATCGCCATGACCGGCGAGATCAGCCTGCGCGGAAAAGTCCTGATCATCGGTGGAGTCAAAGAAAAACTGCTCGGCGCGTACCAAGCCGGATTCCGCAAAGTGATCCTGCCCGCCGGAGACGCACCGTACCTGCGCGAAGTGCCAGACGCGATCAAAGCGGAACTCGAGATCACCTTCGTCGATGAAGTCAGTGAAGTGCTCGAGATCATGCTCGAGCCGAGGGTGACTTTGACAGACGCACCAGAAGGACCGAGTGGGGACGCGGCAGTGATTCCAGTCGCATCGATCACACCGACGCAACCCGGCGCGTAAGAAGAGATTGAAGGTTGAAGCCCCCTCGAGATGAGGGGGCTTTCCATATAAAGGATTTTCAGGAGTTTAAATGACTGCATACAAAAATTTTGTTATTGATCTTCCAGAGCGATCTATGAAGGTATTGAATAAGTTCTCGCCTGAAGCAACAGAAATAGATCTAGAAGTCACACTCTTGATTATGTCTGCTTTAGCGATACTAATAATTCCAACGGAACGTTTGGCTAAAACACATCCCATTGGTGATGCAGATGCTTTCTCTACTCTAGCAGAACCATTCGCAAGTGATCTCGGGAAACCATTTGTGGATAGTAGTTTTGACCCTTCTGGTGCTAAAAATTGGAAAAACCGCGAAGTTGAAGAAGCAGATTTTGTAGGTGATCCTGATTCATGGATAACTACAGCTATTTTACCTATGGAAAAGCCAGCTTCTTATGTTTTTTCTTTGATTCGCAATGCGCTTTCTCACGGAAATCTCTATACTAGAGGAGATCCAATTGAAGAAATCGTGTTCGTTTCTGAGCGTAGAGATAAGACTTGCCAAAGAAACCTTCTTGGGTATAAATATTTGGCGTTGCCAGTGAATGATTTCAGGGAATTTTTGAAAAAATGGCTTGAATACATTCAGAAATAAATACATTTTACCAAAAAATTACGCACTTCTAGTCCGAGTATTTTTTAATCCAAACTCGAGTAATGCAAACATTTTCATTCACTCAGGGTGTCCAGAATCGCAATGTTTTCACAGCGGCAAAATCCCGGTCATTCAACGTCCAGACTGGCACATCCAACACCAACGCCGTTTGAATCACGATGGCATCCTCGAGTGTTGCGCCCCAACCTTTGCTTTGAATCATCTCGAGCGCGTCACAAACGATCACGGCGTGCCGCTTCGTCTTCAGGCCGTTCTCGAGTGTCTTCAGCGATTTGTTCGGGCGTTCGTGGTGGTGTATCTCGAGAATCAGCGAACCCGAGCAGTTCAAGAATCTTGTTTGGACGAAGTTGATCAGTGCTCGAGGTGGCTGGTTCCGGTTGGTCTTTTTCAGGTTCGCTTGGTTGGTTCATCATGGTTTAGCCTATCGCGTGAAAAATCCAAAATGCTCGCGTCAACCTGGAAATCCATCATTGCGTCGAATCCGCTCGAGTTTGGGTTCTGGTCTCAAGCACTTTTCACATCGCGTTTGTTCACCCAGTTTTTACGGTTGCGCTGTACGATCTCTTTATGGCGAAGACAAAGAAAATCCAAGCCGTTGGCCCAACCGTCCAGCCGGAAACCGCCAAGGTTTTCACTGGCATCAAACGCCGTCCAATCACCATTCAAAAACCTGGAACGGTCAATCCAACCGAAACCTTGCGTCGCCTGCGCAACCAGTGAATCCTGCCCGAATCGTTCGAGTCTACGTGGTGGATGCCGGTGTCGCATTTTACGGTGGTGGCGATCCCGCTTTGTTCGCACCCGAAGTACAATCGCTCGCGGTGGCCTCGAATCGGTTTTTGGCTCGAGCAGCTTTCAGCCCTGACCGGATTGCACGTGAAGCAACTCGTCACCAAGCTCGAGGTAGACGGGCGAAGCGTCCCAACTATCCAATACGCCTTGAAGGTGCTGCGCATGGCCTTGAATGAAGCGATGCGAGAAGACATTCTCTTCCGAAACGTGGCAGACAGGCACAAAGTAGAACCCCCCACAGAACGCGCTACAAGCCGTCTGAAGGCATGGACACCGGACGTTGTGAAGACATTCCTCGAGCATCCAAGCGTGAGGCTGAACGGCTCTTATTGCCTGTGGTATTTGGCTCTGGCAACAGGTTTAAGGCGTGGTGAGTTGCTTGGCCTGAAATGGACTGACCTGAACGAACAAACCGGATTGATCTATGTCCAGCGTCAAGTGACCGAAGTCGGTAAGGATGTCACTCTCGAGGAAACCAAGACTGAGGCAAGCGTCCGTTACGTGCCCGTCACGCCAAGCACAGTAGCGATGCTCGAGGAACAAAAGCACCGTGTTCGTGTGATGCGAAAGAACGCCTCGATGTGGAATGACCTGGACTTGATCTTCCCAAGCGATGACGGAACGCCTCGACCACCCAGGAGCGTTACCAAGATGTTCGCCCGAGTGGTCAAAGCCTCTGGCGTGCCTACGATCACGTTGCACGGGACCAGGCACACAACCGCTTCTATTCTTCGCCGCATGACGAACGATGCAAAGCTGGTCAGTACCGTCTTGGGTCACACGGACGCGACCTTCACCGATGAGACCTACGTCCACTTGTCACCTGCCGACATGAAGCGGGCTGCGCTTGATCTGACCAGGCTCGAGATCGGGAATTGAGCCAGTCTCTGTCAAAATCTCTGTCAATTGTGTTTTCTGGCTCAAAACGAGATTTTCTAGAAATGAAGAAAGCCCGTCCTAGACGGGCTTTCTCTTTGGTCGAGGTGGCGAGATTTGAACTCACGACCACTTGACCCCCAGTCAAGTACGACCCCTATTTGATGCCTGAACTGTTTTGGCATGCGCTGCGATCATACTGTCCTGGACGGTATTTTCTCGAATCTCGAGTTTGCTTGCGTTGCGCCCTCTGAAACGCTTTTTTCTGCGATCTGCCGTCAGATCTGCCGTCAAAAATAGAAAATGGGAATATCGATAAAAGCATGTCATAGACGGCAAAAATCTTGAAGGCTCAAGGTTGGCACGGTTTGACTTGTGTTCGCAAGTGGTGACGCATTACGCACCTGGCCCTGCTGCCTCCCATCGCACAAAAACTGGATTCCATTGCCCCGCTGCATCTTGAGATGCGGACGAAAGTCTGCATAATCTGGTAGTGTCCCATCTTAAACTGATACACTGAATTCATGATCCCCCTCACCTGCCGACGCTGCCAAAGCATCCACCTCCGCAAAAACGGCCACACCAAAGACGGACACCAAAAATTTCACTGCCAAACCTGCAACTTCTACAGCACGCTCCAAACCAATCACGACAAACGCGGCCAACAAAACGCGATGATCGAAAAACTCAGCGCCGAACGCAACTCCATCCGCAGTATCGCTCGAGCCGTCGGACTGAACAAAGATACCGTCATGCACGTTCAACACGACCAAAAAAAACGTCAAACCACTGGCTGAAACCATCACCCCGCTCAACACCAGACCCACCCTCGAGATCGACGAGCTTTGGTCATTCGTTCACGACAAAGACCATGTGATCTGGATTTGGATTGCCTTTGAACGGGAAACCAAACGAATTGTCGGTCTGGCTTTTGGTGATCGCTCGAGTGAAACCTGCCAAGAGTTGTGGCAGAGCCTTCCGGCGGATTATCGGAAACGAGCGGTGTGTTACACAGATTTTTGGCAAGCGTACCAGACGGTTCTACCAAGCAAACGGCATCATGCGGTGGGGAAGGAGACGGGTGAGACGGCGCATGTGGAGCGGTTTAATAACACGTTGCGGCAGCGGTGCTCGAATTTGGTTCGTAAAACCTTGTCGTTCAGTAAGCGGGTTGATCGGCACGTGATGCGGGTTCGTGGGTTCGTGGATGTGTACAATGCTCCGTTGGAAGCTCGAGTTATAATCAGTCAGCTATAGGACACTACCCCCACCTTCATCCAGCTTTATCATCATTCAGGGCAGCAATTCGAAAAAATCCATGTTCACTGGTTTAACCAACGAGAAGTGCCGCCTGTCCAATGTCAAAATCTGTTTGATCTGATACCGTTCGGCCAACGCCATCACGCTGGCATCGGCAATGCCAAGTGGCACATCTGGGTAACGGGCTATGACCTCGTTGGCTCGGGCAAAATCGGTTGAATCAAAACCCAGCAACTCGAGGTCGCCATGTTCCACGCCAGCAAAAAAGGCTCGGGCGACATGAGCGCCCAAGTATTTGCTGACCAATTAATCGATTTCGGCAAGCAGGGTTACGGGCAGGAGCAAGTGTTATCCCAAGTAGGATTGCACGGCTTGGTGATGACTTTCGCTGGTGTCGAGTAACGCAATCACTGCGCCCGTGTCGATCAGGATGGGTCTGGTGGTCATTCCCTGTGTTCCAAGGTTTCAAACAGCAATTCCTCGGCGCTCGAGCCCAAATCGGATCGCCCTGAACTTGCCATGCCAACCCAGGCGGGTTTGGTTTTTGACGTGGTTTCGCGGCGTAAAAGCTCCAAGATGAATTCTTCGGGGCTGCTGTGTTTTTGTTTGGCGAGTTGATTGATGTGGTTGGCAAGGTCTGGTTCCAACTCGAGTTGTAGTGTCATGATGCACCTCTTGATTCTGGGTGAAGTGTACTCGAAAACAGATTTTTGATCACCCTCGAGCCATCATCCAGTAAACGCTTCCTCGAGCGTGATCGTTTCGCCCCGTCTGATCTCCTCGCGGCGTTCACGCAAAACATCTTGCAGGGTCTGGCTTCTCGAGAGCAGCAACCGCTCGAGGTCCGCGTCATCTTCTGGCACGATCAGCACCGCCGCCGTCTTGCCGTTTTTGGTGATGACCGTGGGATTGTTTTTGGCCTCTTCGATGATGCTCGAGAGTTTGTCTTTGGCTTCGGTCAGTCCGATGATTCTCATGTGCTCACCTCGCGTCCTTGAATGAAGAGTTTTTCCTGGCGTTTTTCACCGATGG
>JANOWZ010000261.1:0-36593 GCA_031418155.1 Deinococcales bacterium | reverse complement strand
GGTTCGACCACCAGGTTCTCCAAAGGCAAATCCGGCAGGTGCTCGAGGATCAAGCCACGGTGTTGTTGCCCGGTGACAATGTAAATCTGCTCGAGACCGTCACACATCGGCGCGAGGCGGTCGGCGGTCGCCTGGATCAGGCTGCGGCCCGTGCCGTCGAGTTGCAGGAATTGCTTGGGTTTGGCCCGCCTCGAGAGCGGCCAGAAGCGCTCGCCGCTGCCTCCGGCCAGGATCACGGGGATGAACGGAACTTCGCTTTCATGAATGCCGGTTTGGGTCTCGGTAGGGGTATGCATGTGCGTACTGTACAGCCAAAGATTAAAGACTGGGTTTGGAATTCAACATCCGGTCCTTGAGCGCCAACCAGCGCGAGACATCCAAACTGACATCTGGCGGGATGTGCACGTTCGCCTTCAACCTCGAGCCAGGTCTGACCTCCGGGGTGCGGCGGCGGGCGAGTTCAAAAACGCTTTTGCGTTCGGTCGCCACGTGCAAGAGATCGTGATCGACCATTCCAAGGTGATTGAGTAGGTTCAGCATCTCATTGGCGATCACATCGGTGAAATCCGCCGAGGTGAACTGATCCTCGAAGGCCATCGGGTAACGCCAGTGTGAATCCTTAAAGCTGGTGCGGACGATCAGCGGGCGTCGGGCGTGTCGGGCGGCCTCCTCGCCGACGGTTTTGGTCAGGCTGTAAAAATTGGCCGGGTTGGGCGTGTCCGTCTCGAGGTACATGCCGCGTTCACCGTCGAAGACATAATCGGTTGAAAAGTGCACGAACCGTCCGAGCGTGTGTTTGGCCAGGTTTGCCGTGCCGCGCACGTTGACCGCCCACGCCCGATCCCGTTCTTGTTCGGCCTGGGCGACATCGGTGTAGGCCGCCATGTGCAAAACCACTTCGGGTTGGGCCAACTCGAGGGCTCGGGCGACCGCCGTTTCGTCGGTGATGTCGAGTTGTGTGCTGCGCGGCGCAATGATCTGCCAGCCATGTTGCGCGAGCATCGGCAGCAACTCGCCGCCCATGCGTCCCGCGCCGCCGGTCACAAAAAGTTTCATGGTTCGAGTTTATCGGGTGAAAGCAATTTGCAGATGAAGCGAGGATGACTTTGATCTCAACTTGGGTCAAGATTGGCACTGTGCCGAAATTGGAACTGGATCACCTGGTCATCGCGGCCACCTCGCTCGAGGAGGGCAGCGCTTTTGTTCGTGAGCAATTGGGGCTCGAGTTACAAAACGGCGGACAGCATGAACGCATGGGCACTCACAACAAACTCTTGCGATTAAATGCGGGCACCTATCTCGAGGTGATCGCGGTCGATCCTGTTGCGGTTAAACCCAACGTGCCACGCTGGTTTGGCCTGGATTCGTTCGACGGTCCGCCGCGTCTGCTGCATTGGGTGGTTCGCCTCACAGACGGCGACCTCGAGCAGGTTCGATTGCCCGAGCATGGTCCGGTGCATCCGATGGCCCGAGGGGCGTTTTCGTGGCGCATCACAATTCCGAGTGATGGGTCTTTGCCAGGTGATGGGCTGATTCCAACCTTGATCGCCTGGGATACAGGTTCAAGTCATCCAAGCGCCGTACTCGAGCCGAGCGGTTGCAGCCTGATCAAACTCGAGGGAACGCATCCCGAGGCAGATCGAATCTTCAACCAACTCGCCATCTTGGGCGTTGAGGATTGGATCGCGCTCGGGCCTGGACCCATTTCGTTGCGGGCAACGCTGCGAATTGCGTCAGAGATGAAGTTTCTGGCGTTTTGATGTGCATTTTGCACCATCGAGGCGGGACCCGGTCAATACACTGACGCAAAGAGGGTCAAGCATGAACCAGCCAGAATTCAACCCGCTTTCGGACGAGACCAGGACCGGCCCTGAACACGAATCCGAGATTGACTTGGCTGAAACACCATCCGAAATGAACCGTAAGGCGAGCAAAGCCCAATCGGAACTCGAGCGGCGCTTGCGGGCACACACCGACAGTCTGCCCTTGGCGGTGATGGAGTGGCTGCCCGACCTGAGGGTGATCGCCTGGAATCCGGCAGCGGAACGCATCTTTGGTTTCACGGCGGATGAGGCAATTGGCCGCAGCATGATCGAACCGCTGCACAGCCCAATTCCTGGACTCGAGGCGCAGGCGGTCTTGATCGAGTTGCTGTCTTCAGCGAAAGGCTCGAATTCGATCAATGCGAACCGGCGCAAGGATGGCAAGGAAATCTATTGCGAATGGACCAACATCCCGATCCATGACGAGCACGGGCAGTTGCAGAGCGTGATCAGTTTGGCCCGAGACGTGACCGAGGAGCGAAAAGCGCAACAGGCGATGCTCGAGGGGCATGAACGCTATCGCCGCTTGGTCGAAACGATAGATGGTGTGGTCTGGGAGTACATCGAAGGCATCGGTTTGACCTACCTGAGCCCATCGGTTGAGGCTTACCTGGGGCTCAAACCCGAGGTCTGGTTTGCCACGCCGAACCGTTGGATGTCGCGTTTACACCCGTTGGACCATGACCGGGTGCTCGAGGTCAGCAGCCAGCACTATCGGGTCGTCGCCGAGTGCGAACAGCCGCGCAGCAGTTACGCGCTCGAGTACCGGTTATTCGCATCAAATGGCAGCCTCATCTGGGTTCGTGATTTGGTCAACGTCGAATTGAGCGAGGGTCGGGTGCGTCACAGCGGTGTGATGTTGGACATCAGTCAACAAAAAGCCACCGAACTCGAGTTGGAACGCAGCGAACAACGTTACGCACTGGCGTTGCGCGGGGCGAACGACGGCATCTGGGATTGGGAATTGCCGAGCAATGCGGTCTACATGTCGGATCGATGTTTCGAGATTTTTGGTCTCGAGCCGGGAGAGGACGGCTTCGTTCATGCCGGTTTGATCCGCAGCCTGTTTCATCCAGACGACCGTGAGCGCGTCTTGGACAATTACGAGATGCACCTTTCGGGACGCAACCCGGCGATCAATGTCGAATTGCGCGTTTGTCATGCCGACGGTTCGTACCGTTGGATCTTGTCTCGAGGCGTGGCGACCTTTGATCAGAATGCGGACGGCATGTTGGTGGCGACACGGGTGGCGGGTTCGCTGACCGATCTGGCCGAACGCAGCGCCTACTACGACACCCTGACCGGTCTGCCCGGACGCCATTTGTTGATGGAACAACTTGAACGGGCCATCGGCTCGGTCAAACGCAATCCGACCTACTCGTTTTCGCTGCTGTTTGGCGACCTCAACCGCTTCAAGATCATCAATGACAGCCTCGGGCATGGTGTTGGCGATGCCTTGTTGATCGAGGTTGCGCACCGGCTCGAGCGCACCTTGCGGCCCGGAGACATGGTGGCCCGTTGGGGCGGGGACGAATTCGTGGTCTTGCTCGACGGCAGCGACCAGGCTCAGGCCAGAACCGTTGCCGAACGTCTGCGCTGGGCTGTGGCACAACCGATTGAGCTGAACGGTGTGGAGACCTTCACCGAATTGAGCATCGGGCTGGTCAGTTCGGAATTGAGCCATCAAACCGCCGACGATTACCTGCGGGCCGCCGACACCGCAATGTACGTCGCCAAAACCTTGAACAGCGGCGTTGCAGCCTACGACCTGGCCATGCGCCAGGATGCACTCAAACGCATGGAAACCTCGAACGCCTTGCGACGGGCGATCAACGGGCAGGAATTACGCGCCCATTACCAACCGATTCTTAACCTCGAGACGGGCCGTGTGACCAGCCTGGAGGCGTTGGTGCGTTGGCAACACCCTACACGTGGCTTAATCCCGTCGGGAGATTTCATTCCGATCGCCGAAGAGACAGGCTTAATCGTGCCGTTGGGCGAATGGATGCTCAAGGAATCCTGCCGCCAACTGCGCGAATGGCTCGATGCTGGCGTGGTTGATGCACACTTCAGCATCAACGTCAACATTGCCGGTGCGCATTTGCGACAGGCAGGGTTGCCACAGCAGATCCTTTTGGTGCTGCAAAAGTACGGGCTTGAACCAGCTCAAATCAACCTCGAGATCACCGAAAGCAGCGTGATCGGCAGTCACGATGGCGTGATTCAGGTGCTGGAGCAACTGCGTGACCTGGGCATTCAATTGCACTTGGATGATTTTGGCACGGGTTACTCGAGCCTGTCCTACCTACAACGCCTGCCGATTCACACCTTGAAGATAGATCAGTCGTTTCTGCGCGGCATTCAGCACCAACGCGACCGTGAAATCGTTGGTGCGGTCGTCGGCTTGGCCAAGGCGCTCGAGTTGAACGTTGTTTGCGAGGGAATCGAAACGCTCGAGCATCACGAATGGTTGCGCGGTTTGGGCTGCCCGAATGGTCAGGGCTACTTTTACGCACGACCAGGATCGGCTGACACAATCCGGGATTTGTTGGTCAGGAATTTGTAGGATCATCAGGCGCTATTGCCTGCAAATACTCTTCATATAAAGTCGTGATCGAAATGAGCGGTTTCCTCATTTCAATCCGACCGTCACACCTTGCGTGCATCGTGTAACACATGTAGGACGTGATACACGACCGGGAGTAACGACAAAATCAAGTCGGCTTACTGGTCGTGTATCCCAAGCGACCCAAGCGCGAATGGCCCGTTAGGTGCCAGCTTATGAGCAAGAAGCCTGTGAGGTGCTGGTTTCAGGGTCAAGAAGGATACCGCTAGTTTGAAAGACGACTTGATATCAGCCATGACCAAATTGATCGATCCTCAACCCATACAGGTCGGGGCCTGGGACTAGCCCTAGGTCTTTTGATCCAAGCTTAAACTTCACATTCTATATTACCGACATGCGATCACCACGCGCCGTCAAACACAGCGACACAAAAAACCCAGCCCACAATCGAGGCTCGAGATGGGTTCTCGGAATTGTCGCAGCCTCAGCGCTGACCCTGACGGCTGGTGCCCAAAGCAACAGCAATTTCTCCTACGGCAAGGATGGCTTTATCTTCACTGGTCTGGCAGACCTGAATTGGTTCGTCAAAAGCCAAAAACCATCGGAGGCCCGCGTCGATGCCAGCATCAACCTGATCGCCCAGATCAACAAGGTGCTCGCCAAACGCAACATCAAACTGGTCTTTACGATGGTCCCGATGGTCGAACGCATTTACGAGAACAAACTGCCCAGCAGCTTCAAACTGAGCACCCCCCTCAAAAGCTTCTACGCCCGCAGGCTCCCGGCCCTGAAAAACGCCGGTGTGTTCGCACCAGATTTGAACACCGCCTTCATGACATCCGGCAAACGCTACGACGCGCAATTCCCGATGTACATGCGCCAAGACAACCACTGGTCATCAATTGGTGGCGTTGAGGCCTCCAGGGTCGTGGCCCAAGCGATCCGAGGCAAGTACGCCAGCACCCTCGAGACAATCCCCGAAGTCAAATACGACATCGAATGGAGCGAACCCGAAGAGTTCAACGGCAACTACTACCGGACATTGCCCGAGACCGAACGGACCAAACTGCAACGCGAATTGTTCAAACCCGTGAACTTCCTGACCCAACCCTCGAGCGACCTGCTCGGCGAGCGAACCCCTGGCATCGCCGTGGTCGGCACGAGCTTCAGTGAAAACCATCAATTCGGATTCGTCGAAGGGCTCGCCTATCACCTCTCGAAAGAGACCGTCAACAATGCCGAGTCCGGCAAAGGCCCGTGGACACCGCTGTTCGATTACCTGAATTCGGACAGCTTCCAGAACACCCCACCCAAAATCCTGGTCTGGGAATTCCCAGAGTCATTCATGATCCGATCCATGAAACCGGTCGATGGGAGCGACGATTGGAGCCGCAATTACTTCCTGATCCAAAGCGCCGCCAACCTCGGCGGGGACTGCGGCAACGCCGGAATCCGACCAACCATCTCGAGCGGTGTGGACTTCACCACCGAATCGGGCATGGCCTCGAGCGCCTCAACCACCGAGAAATCCCTGGTCAAGTACGGCTTCAAGAATTCCTTGCGCATTGACCAATACCTGAGCCTGCGCGTCAAATCCGCCTCGACCAGTTCGATCTACCTTGAGACCGTCTCCAGCAAGCCGAACAAGTACTTTGCGAACCTGGGTGCGTACAACGTTTCACATCGGGTCAACATTCCGCTGTACACGGTGGCGGACGGCAAGGCGACCGCCATCAACATCCGCAGCGCCATCGGCAGCGATTTAACGGTCGAGGATGTCAAGCTCTGCCAAATGCCAAACGAAATCATGACCCTCTTGCCCGGAGTGCGCGACGCGGGCATCATCAGCAACGGCGGTGTGATCGCCTCTGATCCAAACCCGAATGGTCGTTGAACCCCAACACTAACCAAACAAGGAGGAGGCTCAACACCCGAGCCTCCTCCAAACTTTTTCAGGTTGGTTCAGACGTTCTTTTCGACCGGCACGCCAACCATGTTGCCCCACTCGGTCCATGAACCGTCGTAGTTGCGCACACGCTCGTAACCGAGCAGGTACTTTAAAACAAACCACGAATGGCTCGAGCGTTCGGCGATGCGGCAATACGCGATCACGTCCTTGTCGGGCGTGACACCCTTGGGTTCGTAGATGGCACGAAGTTCGTCCGGGGTCTTGAAGGTGCCGTCCTCGTTGACGGTGGTCGCCCAGGGAATGCTGGCCGCACCCGGAATGTGACCGGCCCGCAAGGCTCCTTCCTGCGGGTAATTGGGCATGTGCGTCATCTTGCCGCTGAACTCGTCCGGGCTGCGCACATCAACCAGTGCGCCGCGACCGGCGTTGACCTCGAGCAAGTGCTTGAGGACTTCCGGCGCAAAGGCGCGAATGCTGGCATCACGGTACGGAACTTTGTAATTCGTGGTTGGGTAAGTCGGTTCGGCGGTCTCGAGCTCCAGGTTTTCGGCGGTCCATTTGACGCGGCCACCGTTCATCAGTTTGCAGTTGGCATGGCCGTTGTACTTGAAGAACCACAAGGCATAGGCCGCCCACCAGTTGTTCTTGTCGCCGTAAAAAATCACGGTCGTATCGTTGCTGATCCCAAGGCTCGAGACGAGTTTCTCAAAGCCGCGCTCATCGATGAAATCACGGATGTCGTCACGTTGCAGGTTGGTGTGCCAGTCGATCTTGACGGCTCCGGGCACGTGACCCTGTTCGTAAAGCAAGAAATCTTCGTCCACTTCGACGAGTCGGATGTTGGCATCTTTGTGATGCTCGAGAACCCATTGTGTGCTGACGAGAACTTCGGGGTGCGCGTATGGCATAAATCCTCCTGTGAACAGCGTTCGATGAGATACTTGCTGTGATGTGCCGAGTCGAGACTGATCTTTCTCGAGCTGATTCTATCCTGACAAGTCTTATCAGGTTTAATGTCCTTTGAACATTTGAGCACTGAACATTTGGTAGCGGTCACAAATTGGCACGAATACAAACGCGACCGCACGGTATCATCTCGCGTGTCCGCAAACGCAACAACACTCGAGCAACAGATCTTCGAGACCCTCGAGCAAGAATTCGGCCATCTGGAACGCATCGGCGGCGGCTTTCAATCCCGCGTTTACGCCGTGATCGGCACAAATGGGCAACCCGAACGGATCATCAAGGTCTTCCGCGAATCGATTGGCCTCAACCGGCTTGAGGCGTTCAACATGGTCCGGGCAGGATTAGGCGATTGGGTGCTCGGGGCGCGAAACTTGAACGGGTTGGAATTGCTCGAGATTCGGCACCTTCCGGGCAAGCCGCTCGAGGCTGACGACATTGTGAAGGCCATGAAAGGAATGACGAGCTTTCTGCATAAATTGCACGCACACATTGGTTTTGAAAGCGTCAACCTCGCCGGGGTTCGCGCCAAACTCGAGCGATTCCGCCGCACCCTGAACGAACCGGATCACGAACCGTTGTTCAAACTCGTGCGCAATGCCCTACAACTCGGCACGCTCGAGGTTGAGGCCAGATTGTGTCACCTGGATTTGCACAGTGCCAACATTTTGATGACCGAGGATGGGCGAGTGCTCGTCGTCGATTGGACCCGTTCCGACTGGGACGATCCGGCCCGAGACATCGCCATTTTTACGACCGGAACCTTGGATCAACTCGCGGTCGAAACCGCATTCGAGCTTGGCTTCGGTCTCGCCAAAACCGAGGGCGTTCAGGCACGATTCGGCGCGTACATCGCCCTGCAAACCTTGAACGACCTGCATTGGTTCCGCACCCGAAACCCAACCGGGTACGAACAAGCGCACGCGATCAAATTGCCGCGTGCGCTAAAAATTCTCGAGTTGTTTGAGGCAAGTTTTAGCGACGGTTGAACGGATTCTGGATCGATTCCATGAACTCCTGGCGCGTGCGTGAATCCTCGCGGAAAACACCGAGCATCGCGGTTGTAATCGTGCTCGAGTTTTGCTTCTGCACACCGCGCATCGCCATGCACAAATGCTGCCCCTCGAGCACCACGCCAACACCTTCAGGCTCGAGGAGTTCCATGACCGCCTCGGCGATCTGGGTGGTGATGCGTTCTTGGACTTGCAGGCGACGGGCGAACAAGTCCGTGATCCGGGCGAATTTTGAGAGGCCAAGAATCTTGTCTTTCGGGATGTACCCAATGTGCGCCCGTCCGAAAAACGGCAGCATATGATGCTCGCACATCGAATAAAACTCAATGTCTTTGACCACGACCATCTGCGAACCCTCAGCGGCAAAAACCGCGTCGTTGGCAACCTCCTCAAGCGACATGCGGTAACCGCCAGTCAGGAAATCCCAGGCTTTCGCCACGCGCTGCGGTGTTTTCAGGATGCCCTCGCGGTTGGTGTCCTCACCGATGACCTCGAGCCAATCGTGCGTCAGGTCCGCGAGCCGTTCGCGGCGAACCGCCTCGAGTGCGTTGACACCGAGTTGAGCGCCATCAAATTCATCCATTGGTTTGAGCATGTTGTTCTCCTTTGAAAAGTCCGGCTGAGTTGCACACCGGCAAAAGGGCGGAAACGAAAAGGGAAAGAATTGTTAGAGGTTCCAGCCACCCGCGATTTCGAGCGTCTGTCCAGTGACGTATTGCGCTTGGTCGGACAGGAAGTACAAAACCGCACTCGAGACTTCATCGATCCGTCCGATCCGAGCGGCGGGAATGTCAGTGATGGGTTGCGAGATGCTGTTTTCGATCACGCCTGGGGCGATCACATTCGCGGTAATTCCGTGTTGAATTTCGGTCGCAGCGATGGCTTTGGTCATCAGGGTCACACCCGTTTTGGCGATCACGTAAGCGGTCGTGCGCGGCCTCGAGATCAGGTTGGTTGCGCCCGCATAACCAAAGTTGATGATCCGGCCAAACTTTTGCAAGCGCATAATTGGGATGGCGGCACGACACGTGTAGAAGCTCGAGTGCAGGTTCGTATCGAACATCTCGTGCCATTCCTCGAGCGGCATTTCGGTCAGAGCACCCTTCTTGTAATTGCCGACGTTGTTGACCAGCACGCCCAAACCGCCAAGTTGATTCGCAGCCTCGAGCACGAGCTTTTCGGCCTGAATCGAATCGGTGAGATCGGCTTGAAGTTTCACGGCTTGAACTCCGAATGATTGAGCCTCGAGTCGGGTCTTCTCAGCTTCATCGACCGAGGACCGGTAATGAATCGCAACGCCAAACCCGGCCTCAGCCAGATCGAGCGCGACACCACGCCCGATGCCTCGGGCCGAACCGGTGACAAGGGCCGTTTTCATGCCTGCACCGGCGGCCAGTTGCGGTCACGGCACCATTCGAGCAGGCGCAGGGTGTAAATATTAACCGGATAGTTGAACGCTTCCTCGAGCGTGACCCAGGCGAACTCGGCGATCTCATCATTGAAAACGACGTTCTCGTGATCGGCGAAAGCCACGTACTCGAGCGAGATGAAATGGTTGGGTTTGTGAAACTTCGGGTCCTCGATCAACTCGGAGGCGAACGCGAAGACCGGATCACGAATCTCGAGGCCGACCTCCTCGAACATCTCGCGCTTGAGGGCTGTAATGAGGGTTTCGCCATAATCGACTTTGCCTCCAGGCACGCCCCACAGACCAGACCATTTGTGGGTGCGCACAATCAGCACATGACCGCTCGGACCGGCGATCAGGGCGGCGACAGCGGGCAGTGGATAACGTTTTATGGCAATTGCGGTCAAGTAATCTCCAGCCTCGAGCGATTCATCTCGAGGCGTTTCATCATGCGCGGTGAAAGGTGATTTGGATGTGCCCGCGATTACGTCTTAAACGTGACCGGGGTCTCAAAGTTATTGCTGATCAGATTGCAATAACGCAAAAACGGCACAAAACCTCGGGCTTCGGCTGGCCTGAGACACCAAATCAGTTTTGGAGGACTCGAGTGGCGATTCGTTCTCGCCGCCATTGCAGCAGGGCCAGGGTGAGGCCACAGGCGATCACGAACCACAAGTACAAACCCGGTTGACCGACCAGCAAGAAAATCCCGAGCACAGCCAATTGCGTTGAAAGCTCAAGGTTGGCGAGCACGAACAAGGCTCCAGGTTCGTGATAGGAGAGCAGCGCGGTCTGGCGGCGATCTGCGTTTGGAAATCTCGAGAAGATGCGCTCAAATCGGACATCGGCGAAAGCACGAATCCCCGTGTCTTGAGGCTTGAAGAACACCCGGTAAAACCCAGCCAGTGCGCCGAGCACGAACTGATTCTCACGGCTCGAATCGGGTGATGCCCGGAACACCTCGCCACGTTCACGTTTGTACAGGTACTCGAGGTTGAAATCGGCTGAGAGCAGCACGGTCAGGACGATGAAGGCGAGCGCCGCGAGCCAGAGTTGCCCTGTCGCCGCTCCGATGCCCCAGAACAGCGCCGCATTGACCAGCAAATCACCCTCAGTGTCCGCGTAACGACCAATTTCAGAAGTCATGCCAGAGGCCCGAGCCAATTGACCGTCGGCGTTGTCGAGCACGGTTTTGACTTGAATCAGCCACGCGGCCCAAATCCAATGCCCCTGCGCGATCAGCACGCCCGAGAAGATGCCCAGGCAGGTATGAAACGCCACAAGCAACGTCGGCGGAAGCCGCAACGGCAGCAGGGCACTGACGACCAGATGCGCCAACGGCCTGAAAAAATATTCGCTCGAGTATTCGATGCGTGGACGCGGCTTGAGCGAGCGTTGATAAACAGCCCGCTGGTGCCCAACTGTGGGACTTGGAGAGGCCATGTGAAAACTATAAACCTGACGGGATGTTGACAGTGAGAGCACGCTCTCGAATGGAATGGTTTCCACATCACAGACTTGCGGGTTTCACGTCAGCGAATGAAACCAAAAGCAAGTTGAGCCCGTATCGTTGGTCGAGGAGGCTCAACGATGTTTCTTTCAAGCATGATTCTCGGACTGGTCGGGCTGCTCGCCATGACAGCGCTTGGCGTGGGTCACGGTTCAGGTGGACACGGGCACAGTTCACACGGGCATTCAGACTCAAGCCATCACGGTCACGACCACGATTCAAGCTCGAGCACAAAATGGTTGGCGCTGATCTCACCGAGGGTCATCTTCAGCCTCGCGCTCGGCTTCGGGGCGGTCGGATTGGTTGCCGAAAAGTTCGTGATCCTCGCGCTGAGCATTCCGTTCGCCATCATCGGAGCCATCGCCCTCGAGCGAGTCCTGATTCAACCGTACTGGAAGCTGATGATGCGCTTCGCCTCCAAACCCGCCCAAAACCTCGAGAGCGCCGCATTCTCCCGAGCCAAAGCCGTGATGGACTTCGATGCGAGCGGTTCGGGCTTGATCGAACTCGAGTTGGACGGACAGGTTCGACAAGTGCTCGGCACACTCAAATCAGGGCAGAGAGCTCGAGTCACCCGTGGCAAAACGTTGCGCATTGAAAGCGTGAACAACGCTGGAAACTGCATCGTCTCGCTGATCGATTAAGGAACCGATTACAATCACAGGCCGTACTGAACTGCGTGACCGCGTTGAACCGATAACGCCTCACCAAGAGGATTTCATGGAAACGTTCATCCCAATCATCATCGCCGTCGTCGTGCTGCTCGTCGTCATTCCGTTGATCGTCTCGAGTTTCCTGCGCAATGTTGAGGCCGGTACAATCCGCATGGTTTCGTGGCTCTCAGGCACAACCAACATCTACCGTGGTCCGGGCAAGAGTCTCGAGGTTCCGCTCCTGACCACTGGAACGACACTCTCGAGCAAGGCGATCAATGTTGACCTCGACATCACGGACCAGACGGCTGACATCGACCAGAGCGGGATTCCACGTCCGATCAAGGTTCGGGTTCTGGCGAGTGCCATCGTCAGCGTTGGTGACACCAGCACGCTGATTCAAACCGCCGCGAACCGTTTTTTCTCCAAGCCTTACGAGGAACAAATGGCGATCCTAAACGACCTGCTTTCGAGCGCCGGTCGTCGCGCCATCAACCTTTTGACGCACGATCAACTGTTCAGCGCCAAATCCACGCCTCGACCCGGTGAGGAACCACACAAGCCCGTGACGGTCAGCGCCGAAGAGGACGACGATCCCTTGGCGATCATCATCCGCAAGGCGTGCAGCAAAGAGTTGACCGACCTGGGATTGATCTTCAACTCCCTGAACATCAAGGTCGTGCAATCAGAAGTCGCCGACGCCCGCCGCCGGCAGAGCGCCGCCGAAGCGCAGGCCAGCGCGGATATCGTCTCGACCCAACAGGCACGCCGCGCCAAAGAAGCGCAACTCGAGGCCGAACGCGCCATCTCGGACAAGAACCGTGAGCTCGAGCAGACAAAAGCCTCGAACGCGGCCCTGGTTGCAGAGGCGGAAGCCAAGAAGCAGGACGCGCTCGCACTTCAACGCTCGAGCGAGTTGAAGGCCACACAGATTGCTCAGGCAGAAGCCGATGCCGAACGGGTCAAAATTGGCGCTCGAGCCAAGGCTGAGGCCGAAGCGATCCAGATCACCACGGTTGCGCAGGCGAACGCCGAAAGCATCCGCAAGGTCAATGAGGCCATTCTCGAGGGTGGCGAGAGTTACTTCCGTTACCGTCAGATCGAAATGCTGCCGATGATCGCTCCAGTCATTGCCGAGGCGTTGGCGCAAGCGAAACTGATCAACATTTCCGGCAACGGTGAGGCCGCCAGCCAAGCCACCAGCCAGATCACCCAGGTGATTCAGACGGTCATGGCGACACAATTGATCAGCAAAAGCGGTCTGCTCGATGCCACCGAGAAAGAAACCAAAACCATCGGATGAACTCGAGCCAAAACACATTCAGCGCCGGTCGGGAGATTCAAACCCGACCCGCGTCTCGATTGTCCTAACAACAAAAGACTAGAATCACGTAATGATTGAGAAACTTTACCTCGCCCAACCCAGAGGATTTTGCGCCGGAGTGGTCATGGCGATAGATGCCGTCAAAGCCGCGAATGGTCAAGCCGAAAATAACGGCGATTTGGTCGTCTATCACAGCATCGTTCACAATGACACCGTGGTTCAACGGCTCGAGGATGAAGGCGTGCGATTCGTTGAAAACCTGGCCGAACTCGAGGCAATTCAGGCGGCAGGCGATACGGTCGTCTTCAGTGCGCACGGTGTCTCCCCTGCCCTGCGGTTCGAGGCTCAAGCTCGAGGGCTCGCCACGATTGATGCGACCTGCCCGTTGGTGACGAAGGTTCACAGCGAGTCCAAACGCTACGCCGCACTCGGGTATCAAATCCTCTTGATTGGCGACTCGAGTTCGCATCAGGAGATCATCGGCACGTTCGGCGAGGCTCCAGACCAGACGACGTTGGTCGCCGTGATCGGCAATCGCAAGCACGATCCGAAAATGGCCGATCCACACACCGTCACCGTGCCAGACCCGGACAAGGTGATCGTGCTGACCCAAACCACGCTTTCAGTCGATGACACGGACAAGACGGTCGAAATCCTCAAATTGCGCTTTCCGAACCTGACCGTTCCATCTCGAGATGACCTCTGTTACGCCACCAAAAACCGGCAAGCCGCTGTGAAATTGATTGCACCCAAAGTGGACCTGTTTCTGGTCGTGACCAGCAATTACTCCAGCAACGGCATGAGGCTGCTCGAGTTGGCCGAAACGTTAACGCCACGCGCCGAACGGGTTGAGAACGTCACTGACATCAAAACCGAATGGCTCGAGGGTGTGAAATCGGTTGGCATCACCAGTGCAGCCAGCACGCCGGATGACCTGGTTCAGGAAATGGTCGCGTACTTCAAACGGTTGAACTCGAATGTGAAGGTGATCGAAGAGGGTGAACCCGAAGACATCGAATTCAGAATGCCCGAGCGCGTACCGGCGATGGCCCGATCCTGACCATCACGACTCGAGTTGTGCCTCGACCAATTTCATCAGTTCACCAATCGTTTCGGCATTGAATGCGAGCTTGATTCCTGCCGCCTCAAACAAATCGCGCAAGCCTTTCGTTTTGCCCAAACGCAGGGAATTCCGGAATTTCTGCACGGTTCCAGCCTCATCCCGTTGGGCGTTTCGCCAGAGTTGCAACGCGCCCAATTGCGCGATGCCGTATTCAACGTAATACAACGGCGAGGTGAAAATATGCTGCTTGCGCTGCCAACCCGTGGCCCGAACCTCCTCGAGCCCATTCCAATCTTCACTCGGGCTGAATTTCCGATACAACTCGTCCCATTTCGCATCCAAATCGCTCGCGGTGATCGTCTCAGGTGCGTCCGCGTACAACCACTGCTGAAACGCATCGACGACACTCATGTACGGCAGAAAATCAACCGTGCCTTGCAAATGCTCGTGCCTCGCCCGGTCCGCGTCTTCCTGAGAGTAAAACCCGCCTCGTTCACGCTCCAAATACGGTTGCCCGAGCATTTCCATGCCCATCGCGGCGACCTCACAGAATTCCATCGGGCCGTGCAGGTTCCAAACCAACGGTTGAGCGCTCGCGCTCTCTATGGCGTGGATCGCGTGCCCAGCCTCGTGCAACATCGTTTGCACATCGTTGTGTGTGCCGACCGCATTCATGAAAATGTACGGACGCTTTGAGACCGGGAAGTAATCGCAAGACCCGCCCGGAGATTTGCCCTTGCGCGACTCGAGGTCCAAAAAGCCATCGCGCAAACTGGCAAAATGTTCGGCAAATGCAGGCTCGAGTTTGCCCAGAATTCGCTGCGATGCCTCCTCGAGCTTGGATGATTTTGAAAACGGTTGCAATGGAGCCTGTGCAAGAGGATCAACCACCGTGTCCCACGGTCGCACACCTTCGAGCCCAAGCGATTTTTGGCGCTTTCGCATCAACTTGACCGCCAGTGGCACCACCGTCGCCAAGATGCTCGAGTGCAACGTCTCACAATCGTCTGGCGAGTAATCGAAACGTTGATTTCTCAGCCACATCAACTCCCGAAAGTTCGCCAAGCCTGCGTTCTGCGCCAACGCGCGGCGCAAGGGCAAGATTTTTAAAAACAAGTCGTTTAAATCCTCACGCACCGCCAGCATCGCCTCATGAACCGCCCGCCAAGCCGCCTCACGGCGGTCACGGTTCACCTCGAGAAGTTGCTGATGCGCTTTGGGTACGGTCAATTCCTCACCGTCCAACATGACCATCAAACCACCAACAATCTTACTGTACTCGTTCTCCAAGCGATCCAACTCCGCCTCGAGCGGCACGTTCTCGGACCGGAAAATCTCGACACCGACCCGCACCGAACGCAAAAACAGTTCGGTTTGCGCATCTGGCACAAAACCTTCAACTTCGAGCAATTTGCGATTCAGCGCGTTGTCCACGATCTTCCACTGCGGAATCACATGCTCGATCAAATCAATGACCCGTGCCTCAGCCTCCGGGTCCAAGGTGTTTTCCGAATACGCCCGATGCGCTCGACCATTGATCTCCTGCAATTGCCCTTCAAGTTGGCTCCAGCGCTCGAGCCAACTGGCAACATCGGCAGCCGTTAACTCTTCGGCGAGCAGGGCTTCATAAGCAGGTTGAAACGAACTCCAATCAGGCGATGGCAATTGCATAACCCGAGTTTACCTTTCGTGCCGGATCACCGAAAGGTCCGATCACTTAAGATACCCAAACGGAGTCCCGAGCATGACCAGTCATCATTTCAAATCGAACTCAAACTGACGCTCAACCGAACCCTGCCAAAACACCAACGCCCGGTATTGCCCCACAACCGCATCGGAAAGGCGAAACTCGAGGCTGGTGGTAAATGGGTTCGCCAACTTGGAATCCTCACCGATCTTCTCCTCGCCACCGTCCGGCAAAGCACGGTACAAATACGCACCGATAAACCCCTCGTTCGGGACTTTCGCCAACTCGAGGTGCAAGACGATGTGCTCACCGACACGGGTCAATGCCGAACCAGTCTTGAAGATCAAACGCGGCTCGAGGTGAATTGGATCGGGAACCAACGGAATGAACGTGAACACACACCCCGAAAGGGAAAGCATCACGATCAGGGTGGCAAACCAACGCATGGACACAGCTTAAACCCTCGAGCGATGAGGAGTTGGGCGCTATTTCGGATTTGGATCAATTCACAACAAAGAACGTTTACTCAGAAACGAACGTGTGCATCTGACCCAGGGAATCGGGGTGCTGTTGCTACCATCGATTTGATCTGGAGGATTTACAATGAACTATCGAAATATTTTGCTGTGCAGTGTGATCATTCTGGCATCATGTACCGGAGTTAAACGAAACCTCGATGGAACACCTGTTGAAGATGGTCTCGTGACGGGTGTAAGCGTCTCTGGGGATAAGACATTTACCACCTCTGGCGGGACCGTCAAGCTGACTGCTTCGGTTGAAGGCACCGGCACGTACAACAAAACGGTCAGTTGGAAAATCGTGTCTGGCAGCGGCACAATCAAACCTGATGAAACGACAGCCGTTTTCACGGCTGATCTTGCTGTTGACAAAGACGGCCCCGTGGTCATCGAAGCCACCTCTCGAGGTGACACCACCAAAAAAGGCAAGATCACATTCGATGTTCGGGCCTCGACATCGGTCGTCGTCAATGTCTCGTCTTGGAATCATGCCAGTGATGTCAAATACTTCAATATCGACAACATTGCAGTGAAACTCTTTGATGCCAACAAGAAATTGGTCCAAGAAGGGGTCACAGATTCATCCGGGAACATTGCGTTCTTGGGATTGACACCACAGGAATACACCGTCACTGAAGATGTTCCGGTGGGTTATGGCGTTTTGGGTTTTAAAAGGGACGGATTTAACACTGTTTCGGGCCGCAGGGTGGCCTCGAGACGCTTGCCGTTGACCACCGGACCAACGTACTTGAGAACAAGTTTCATCAATACGCTCGCCGTGGTCGTTGGTCAAGTCTATATTGACAAAGACTTTAGCGGTGTTCGTGAAGCAAAATTGCAATCTCCTACCAGTGTCGAACGTGATCTTAAAGGCCAGATTGTCTATTCAGAAACAGGTGTCATCGATACGCGACTGAGATTGAGGGGAACAGATGTGAACGGAACATCGGTTGATCGCACGGTCAACCCGGACGGCAACGGACGTTTTGAGATTCCGGGCCTGCTGTCAGGGGAATACACCCTGACCGAACTGCAAAGTGCAAAGCTAGGAGACTGGGACGACACCATTGTTCCAGGCCTCGAACGCCTGCTCGTGGATGGGCGGTTCACAAAAATTGAGAAGACAACTCAAGTCCCAACAGCAGCGGGAGGGGACGAGGTGAAAATCTTACACAACGCCACGGACCGGTCTGACTCGACTGAACCATTCAAAATAGAAGAGGGTGCCAGCGTGGGTGGGTTCATGTTTGCCGAATCAGATTTGCCGGTGACGGGTTTGACCTACCTGGACCGTGACCGTGACGGGTATCGGTTCTACACAGATGACCGCCTATTGATTGAAGATCCAGTCATTATTCCAGGTGCCACGCTTCAAATCAGTGGAAATGGCCGTGACGCAACCGCCATCAGCGCTAAAGATGGCACCTATATTTTCGACCGGGCGGTTCCTTCCGGCAAGTATTTGCTGGCTCAAATTCCGCCCATAGGTTACGCAAAAGGTTATGCCCATCCTATCGGCACGGCCTCGCATTTTGAATTCCCGACAGTTCCGGGAAGCGAATTCGAAATCGTTGTGCCTCAATGGCCCGCGTCTGGCGTGGACCCAAGCACCTTAAAACCTGTGAAAAACCCTCCCCCCATTCCAACAGCGGAGACTTACACAACACCCGTTGAGTTCAGCAATGAATTGTCGAACATCATGGGAACCGTATTTCTTGATGACAATGGGAATGGCATTCGTGACGGAAATAGCATCAATGTCGATCCCGGTCTGGTCCTGAACGTACCCATGCGCCTTACAGGTACGGACTCGGCTGGGAACCCAGTTGAAAGAATCGCATCCTTAAATACCCTTGGCGAGTTCTACTTTAACGACCTGTTGCAAGGAACCTACAAAATCGAGCAGGTTGATCAGCCTCAAAATTACAGAGACGGCATCACCCGACCAGGATTTATTGGACCCGTGCAGGTGGGAGTTGGCGGAACACCAAATTTAATCTCAAACATTGTCTTACCTGCGGGTAAGGACGCAGGTGGTGGTACTCCTTCCATCGACTATGACCTCAAAGTTTCATACCCGCCATTCCGCACAGACGGGTATACCTTCGGTGAGCTGGCAAACCCCCCCAAATAGTCTTCAATCCTCCAAAAGGAGATGGACTCGAGCTTATCCCTCGAGTCCATCTCCTTCATGCAGCAACAAGGTTTGGGTCAGTTGTGCGAACTGAACTTCCGGCTCGAGTTTCATCGCGCTCGGTGGGCAGGATTTGACACAGGCATCACAGCCGGTGCAGGCGGCAACCTCGAGATTGATCGTGTAATGTCCGCTGGAATCTCGGGTTCGGGTGACGGCTTTGGTCGGGCAGACGTTTTCGCAAACCGGACAGAAAATGCAGTCATCGTTGACGGATGGGACGGGCCAGTATTGCTGCGTTTCGTCCAGCGGACGAGGCTTGAGCGTGAGCTTGCGCCATTTCCATTCATCTGGAATCCGTGGGGCCTCGAGTGTTGTAATTACACCAGGAATCGGATTTTCTGGCACGACTTGTGCGAGGCCACGTTTTCCACCTTGAAAAATTTCTTTGAACGCATCTCGTCTCGAGACGGGTTTGGGTGGCGTTGTTGGGATTGGTGCAGACTGTCCGGGTTCTCCGGGTTGATGCTCGAGGATACTGACATTCAATGGTTCGCCGCCCAAATTCTTGCGGTACATCCGGGCGATCTCGAGGACGTTCTCGAGGCTTTCTGGAACGGTTGGGCCACCGATTTTGCAGGTGGCACACTCGGATCGAATCAATTGAAGTTCTTGGCCCCAGGCGCTCGAGGCGAGGATCATGGCGGGGCTGACGCGACCGAGGCATTCGATGTGAGCTGCGTTGCCCGGAACTTTGGAGCAGGTCAGCACCGCCACAGGTTCAAGTGATTCCGCAACCCGCACGCCCTGGTCTTTCAATGCACCAAGCATTGGCAACAGGTCATACTCGAGCGCCCCCGTTGGACAAACTTGCACGCAAAGACCGCAACCCGTGCAGGCTCCCTCGAGGATTTCGATGTGATCCGTGATCCGCACCGCATCGTGCGGGCAGGCGGTCATGCACTTGTCGCAACCACCGACCGAATTTTTTTCGACCAGGCAGCGCGAACCGATGTATTTCGGGCGCGGATCGGTGACTTTGAGGAGCGTGTCAAAGATAGTTTTCAGCATCGTCTGTTCAAGCTTACGTGCTCGAGACAAGTTTAGATGGAGGCTCGAGGGTTGAGTTCATTTCATCATCGGTTCAATGTCGTGCAAGAACGTCTCGAATTGTACAAAATCGAGTTGTTGTTCGCTGTCGGAAAGGGCCACTTTTGGGTTCGGGTGAACTTCAATGTGAACTCCATCTGCTCCAACCGCGAGTGCGGCTTTGGCGAGCGGTGTGAGGATGTCGCGTCGGCCCGCTGCGTGTGTAACGTCAACGATCACCGGCAAGTGCGTCTCGAGTTTGGCCACGGCGACAGCAGAAAGATCAAGCGTGTTCCGCGTCCATTTCTCGAAAGTGCGAATGCCGCGCTCGCACAGGATCAGGCGTTCTTCGCCGCCCGCAAGGATGTACTCGGCTGAGAGCATCCATTCTTCCATCGTTTGCGAGAAACCGCGTTTGAGGAGCACAGGCCGTCCGGCTCGAGCAACTTCTTTGAGCAGCGCAAAATTCTGGGCGTTGCGGGTGCCAATCTGCAAGATGTCGGCGTATTCGGCGATCAGACCAACATCTCGGGTATCCATGACCTCGGTCACGAAAATCATCTTGTGCTTCTCGGCGGCTCGAGCACCGAGTTTCAGGCCCTCTTCGCCCATGCCTTGAAATCCGTAGGGGCTGGTGCGTGGCTTGTACGCGCCGCCACGCAGGACTTTCACGCCTTTGCTGGAAAGGAATGCAGCGGTGCTCTCAAGTTGTTCCCAGCTCTCAATGCTGCACGGTCCAGCAATCAGGGTTTTGCTGCCGTCACCGAACACAACTCGGGCACCCTCGTTTTCGACCACGACGTGTGAGGATTCCGCTTTGGCCTTGCGCGAGTATTTCATGCGCGGTTTGTCTTGGCGTTCCTCGAGATCAAGGCTGGCTTTGAAAATCTCTTTGAACAATTGCTTGATCGTGCTGGCCGGATAAGGGCCAGTGTTCGCCTTCTCGAGCGCGTCGAGCATTTGCGTTTCACGGGCCGGATCGTAATGCTTCAGGCTCAGTTCGGTTTGGCGCTGACCGATTTGCGAGACGACGCTGGCACGGCTCGAGAGGAGTTTGAGAATCTCGAGGTTGATGGTGTCGATTTCTGCCCGCAGGTTGTCGATTTGGGAATCCATGAGGACAGTCTAACCGCTCGAGCCAAATGGGTCGCTCAAGTTGAAATCAGAATCTAGGCAGGCTCGAGGCTGGCGATGCGTCCACGCTGCGCAATTCGTACAAGCACAATACCGAACTCGTACAGAATCCACAGTGGCACGGCCATGAACGCAAGATTGACCGGATCGACCGTTGGCGTAATCACGGCGCTGACCGTGACAATCGCCATGATCGCGTGACGACGGTACGCACTCAGAAAGGCCGCACTCATCAGGCCAAAACGTCCTAGCAGGTACATCACGAGCGGCAATTCGAACACGAGACCAAACACGAGCAGGTACAACGAAATAGAGAGGATGTACGCAGGCAACGGCATCTGGTTGGTGACATCGGCGAATGGACCGAAACCGAGCAGGAAAGGAATCGCATAAGGCAACACCACGAAATAACAGAACGCCACGCCAACCGCGAACATCACGCCCAAAAACAGGATGAATGGCGAACCGAAACGACGCTCGGCTCGAGTCAATCCGGGCGCGATAAACGACCAGAGTTGCCAGACGATTCCAGGCATGGCGAAAACCAAACCGGCAAACATGGCGATTTGAAAACTCGCGGAGAGCTTGTCGGTCAGGCCGGTGAAGACAAAATTGATCTTACCACCGCTGGCTCCGTAACCGCTCGAGAGGTTCATCATGGCTTTGGAGATCGGTTCAACCAGGAACCAACCGGCGATACTGGCAACAGCCCAGATCACGACCGCCCAGATGATGCGAACCCGCAACTCCTCGAGATGATCGAGCAGTGGCGCTTCCTTAAATTGTTCGTCTTGGGAATCCATGCGTATCGACTCGAGGCTCGAGCCTTAAGACTTGACTTCGTTGGCTTCGGTCTTGCGGGCCGGGGTTTCTTCCTTCAAGGAATCCTCGAGGTCGCCACGAATGTCGCTGACACCTTTTTTGAATTCTCGAATGCCGGTTCCGAGTCCTTTGCCAAGTTCTGGCAGGCGTTTCGCGCCGAACAAGACCAAGCCAATGACGAGGATGATGATGATTTCTGTTCCACCGAGTCCGAACATGGGTTTCTCCTCTCGAGTCGGCGGGTTAGGCCGTACTACCAATCTCCATCTAGCTTGATCGTATCGCGTGAAGACGGGGTGAATCGTCACGCCTGAACTGTTCATAAGGTACGCCGAGAAAGCCGGGAAGTTCAATCTTCTGATGCGGAATTCGTGCTCGAGGTTCCGCGCCCTTGCAGCCAGCCTCGAATGAATGGGAATTTTTCCAAGCCAACGTTCTCGAGTCCTTTGCGCCAGAATTTCAAGGACCAATCCTTGAAGTTGCGTTGCCTACCTCTAGCTACGGCCAGATCGCCCGATTGGATGTCTTCGGTCACAACCGACCCGGCGGCGACGTAGGCGGTTTCGCCAATTTCTCGAGGTGCGACGATCACGGTGTTCGAGCCGATGAAGGTTCCGGCTCCAATCCGCGTTTTGTACTTGCCGAGGCCGTCGTAATTTGCGGTGATCGTGCCCGCGCCAATGTTGACTTCGGCCCCGATATCACTGTCACCAAGGTAGGCGAGATGGCCCGCCTTTGCGCCCGGTCCCATCGTCGTGTTTTTCAACTCGACGAAGTTGCCAACATGAGCCCCAGCCTCGAGCCGCACGTTTGGACGGAAGCGGGCAAACGGGCCAACATCGGCGTTGCTCGAGACATACGATTCCTGAATCACCGTCCAACCGTGAACCGTGACGTTTGGCTCGAGCGTGCTGTCCAGAATCCTCGAGTTCGGTCCAATTGATGAACCGCGTCCAATCGAAGTCGTGCCCTCGAGAAAGACATTCGGGCTGAGGATCACATCAGGCTCGAGCGTCACCGTATCGTCGATGTAGGTCGTGGCTGGGTCGATCATGGTCACGCCGGAACGCAACCAACGGTCACGGATTCGGTCGCGCAAGACTTTATCGGCTGCCGCGAGTTGAACCCGGTCGTTTACACCCTCGAGTTCGGTTGGATCGGTGCTCTTGTAAGCACGAACACCATCGCCCGCCTTGCGGTACAACTCGAGAATATCGGTCAGGTAGAACTCTTTGGCGGCATTTTCGCTGCCGATCTGATGGACCAACTCGAGCGCCCGACTCGAGAAGGCATAGACACCAGAGTTGATTTCCTTGACGGTTTTCTCGGCGACACTTGCGCCCTTTTCTTCGACAATCTTCAAAACCTGCCCGCTCGAGTCGCGCATGATCCGACCGTAACCGCTGGGGTTATCGACATCGGCGGTCAAGACCGTCATGCCGGATTTCGTCTCGAGATGCTGCTCGAGCGCTGCCTTCAACGTTTCGGATTTGAGCATGGGCGTGTCGCCGTACAGCACCAGAATCTCGCCGTGGAATCCCTCGAGGGCCGGAATCGCCTGCTTGAAAGCGTGCGCTGTGCCGAGTTGTTCGTGCTGACGGGCAAAGGTCACGCCTGAATTCGCAAAGAACACCTCAACATCATCCGCGCCGTGACCGGTGACAATCACGATGCGTTCCGGCTCCAGCGTCCGGGCCGCCAGAAGCACGTGCTCGAGCATGGGGCGACCGGCGGCACGGTGCAGGACTTTGGGCAACCCACTTTTCATGCGCGTTCCCTGACCGGCAGCGAGGATCACCACGGCGAGCGACACGTCAAGCTCCCTGAGCCGTACTGGAGGGTCCACCGCTTGGAACGATTACGGGACTCAAGGTTTCAGGTGGCAGTGGTCGGCGGGCGATCACGTAAAGCATGTAGGCCGCGAGGATCACGATGGGGATTGAGAAGACTTGCGTCACGGTGAACAACCCGATTCCGGCAGCGTTCGGACCCTCTGATAGGTAGACTTTCGGCCAGAGTGGGTTTAAGCGGAAGGTTTCTTCCACGCCGCCACGAAGCAAACTGTACCAGAGGATGAACTGCCAGGTCGCCCAGCCGGGACGTTTTGAGCGCAACCAGTAGAACGCAGCGATGGTCAGAATGATCCCGATGATCGCACCGTAAATCTGGGTCAAGTGAACCGGACCACGCACGTACTCGTCACGGCAAAGGATTTTGGGCAGCACGTCCCAAGTGTCATTGACTTTGCACAATCCAGGCATTCCGGCCCAGTTGTTCTCGCCCTTAAAAATCCCGAGGATCGGTTCGCCAACGCTCGGCCAGGTAAAGCCGACGGGCCATCCGGTCAGGCGTCCCATCGTGTCAGAACCGTTGAAGAAATTGCCGATGCGTCCGCCGATCACGCCCATGGCGAGGCCCGGAGTCATCAAATCGGCGTAATGGTAAAAGTTGATTTTGTAGCGACGTTGGTAATAGAGGATCACCATGATTCCAGCGATCACACCGCCGTGAATCGAAATGCCACCCTCGCGGATGTTGATCCAATGCAGAAACGGCGTGCCGATGAATTGGCCGGGGCTCGTGGCAATGTACATCAGGCGAGCGCCGACCACGCCCCAGGCGACGACCCAAACGGTCATGTCGGAAAGGAGGTTGGCGTTCAGGCCACGCTTCTCGGCCATGCGCTGCGCGACGATAGCGCCAACGAGCACACCGAGCGTGATGAGGACACCATACCAGGCGACTTTGAAACCGAAGATGTTGAAGAGTTCTGGATGCACAGGAAACCTCGAGAGACAGGATTTTTTGAGAACAGGATTTTTAGAGTTTGAGCAGCATCGCGGCGATGCGTACCTCGGTGAAAACGCCTTTGAGGAGCGTTTTGCCAGTAGCGGTTGTCAGGACTGGGATTTCAATGCCGTATTCATCCTCGAGTGCCGGATCGGATTCGACCGAAACCTCGGTGATGTTGAGGTTCGCCTTCTCGAGAGCGGTTTTCGCCATCTCGCAAAGGTGACATCCGGGCCTGGAATACAGGATAAAGGCGGTCACTTCAGGTTGGTGCAGGTTTGGCACTGGCACAGTTTAACGCACGGTTGGCAGGCGTTTGGGTTTTCAGGCGCAAACGAGACGAACGGGCGGGCCCCGTGGGGCGATCAGGTTTAAATGCTGCCTCGAGTGCCACCCACTGACTGCCAGCGCAAGTCCAACCAGCAGCAACTCGAGTTGAACCAGCAGCAATCCGACTGGGGTCAGGATCGGCATTCCAGAACCAGTCTCGAGTCCGAATCGTTGCGGCTCGAGCGCAATCTGATCTTGGGCGACGCTGTTCGGATGCGCCAGACGAATCACGACCTCGCGCACGGTGGTTACGACGGTCTCGAAGGTTTGCTCGAGGCTGCGACCGCAATCACTGGAAAGCACAATGGCGAGCAGCACCAACCAGACTCGGGCTTGAACAACCTGCCCCACCCAAATTCGGGTGGACCAAGAAACTCGAGGCAGGCTGCGGCTCATGAGAAACAGGGTAGCACGGGAAAATGAACCAATCTCGAGCCGCGCACATTCAGACCGGTTACATTTCCGGTTTGGCGAGCACACTTTTACCGGCCTGCAAACCGAACTGCATGATCGAATTGTTCGAGAGCAGCAAATACGCGCCTAATCCGGGCCGCGACATGGTTGGGAAAACGATCTCGCGCCCGGATTTCTCACGGATGCGAATGCCGCGCACCTTCTTGTTCGCCTGCCGCTCCCAGGCGTTCAGAATCACCTCGTCGATGCAGGCTTCGGTGCCGACCAATTCCCTCGAGAGGCCGATCACCAGTTGCGCAATCCGAACCTCACGGCGTTTGATTTCGATCATGGAAATGCTGGCGAGGCGCGTCAGGATGGTTTGCACGCGCTCGAGCGGGATGCCGGTGCTTTGCGCGATACCAATCGCACTCATCTGACCGTCCATTTTTTCGATCACGGCGAATTCCTCGCCAGAAAGGGTCAGGTTGGAGAGTCGGTCGATGCTTTTGACCCGAGGCGTGTCCAATTCTTGTGGCGGCGCGACGTGTTTCTCGGCGACCGTCTGCGTTTTCTTCGACTCGAGTTCGCGGATGGCCTGAAAGAGCACGTTGTCGAGGTTCGCGTCGATCGATTTCACGGTCGGTGAGAGGTTCGGCAAGAACTCAAAATTACCGTGCTCATCCTCGAGAATCGCTTTGATTGCCGGGATGCCCTCATGGTCGTCGAAGGCGGCGTGCAGCATCCTACCTGAGCCGTCCAAGTACAGTTTGCACTCGCCTCGAGATGGGTGATGCACGGTCAGCAGGCCCTTGGAATGGTTCGCGGCCAGCAATTGCAGGAGATCGACCAAGTTGAAAATACCCAATGAACCGCGCACCGCAAAAGTGTAGCAGGTGATTTGTCACGAACCCATCTCACGGGAGAATCTCACGGCCCCAAGTCATAGGCGAATGTCACGGGTCACGCGCATCAAGTTCTGGGTAAGCTCGAGCATGAATCAGGCAGGCATTGTTAGTGCAGATCAAACCGACCAGACGGCTCGAGATTTTGACGTGATCGTGATTGGCGCTGGACCGGCTGGCGCAAGCGCAGCCCTCCACGCGAGTTCGCTCGGGGCGAAAGTTGCGTTGATCGACCGGGAACGAACGGGTGGAACCTGCACCAACACCGGTTGCGTGCCGACTCGAGTTCTTGCCATCACCGCCCGGTTACTGCGTGATATACGTGGGGCCGCCGCCTACGGGATCGAGGTTTCCGAACCGAAGCTCGATTGGAAACGCACCGTCGCTCGAGTTCAAGAAGTGATCGGCGATGTCAACGCGAACAAGAACCTGGTTCCAAAATTGGCACAAAACGGCGGCAAACTCTTTCTCGGCGGACAGGCATCATTCGTCTCGAGCCATCGGATTCGGCTGGCGACCGGGCGCGAATTGAGCGGCGACAAAATCATCCTGGCAATTGGCGGTCAGGCGAGGCGACCACCGATTCCCGGCATCGAGCACGCGATCACGCCAGAGGAACTGTTCTCGCTCGAGGCGCTGCCACAACGGGTGGCGATCATCGGTAGCGGATACACCGGCGTTCAAGTGACGACGATTCTGAACGCTTTCGGGGTCGATGTAACGCTGCTCGAGATGGCTCCGGGCATCTTGCCAGGGGCGGACGCTGATGTGAGTTCGACACTCGCCAAGAAGTTTGAGGATCAAGGAATTCACGTCGTCACGGGACTCGAGAGCGTCAAACAGATTGAACGAAATGGACTGACGTACTCCAAAAGCGGGAACGATCATCACCTCGAGAGTGATGCCGTGATCCTCTGCGTTGGCTGGCCCGCCGCACTCGAAGGACTTGGGGCAGAACGGATCGGCCTCGAGACGGAACGTGGATTCGTCAAAATCAACGAGCACCTGCAATCAAACCTCGAGCATATTTTCGTGGCAGGTGACGCGAACGGACGCGACATGTTGGTGCAAGGGGCAGACTTTGAAGGCCGACTGTGCGCCGAGAATGCCGTGCTGGGAAGATTGCAAGTTTACCGGCGCGATCTGCTTCCGAGCGGAGGTTTCACCGATCCAGACCACGCCGGGGTCGGCCTGACCGAAGCGCAAGCCCGAACGCAGAACCTCGATATCGTCGTGACCCTCGAGCATTACGAGCATTTGGACCGGGCGATCATCGACAACCGGCGGGCCGGATTTATGAAACTGATCGTCGCCCGAGAATCGGGGCAATTGATCGGAGCGCACGCCACGGGTGAAAACGCGGTCGAGTTGATTCAAGGCTTGGCCTTGGCGATGGCATCCAGTGCGACGGTGCAGACGCTCTCGAGCGTTCGGCTGGCGTACCCGACGTACAGCGCGATCATTGGGCAGGCGGCACGGAATATCCTGGCGAACCTCGAGTCGAAGGTCAGGCAAGCCTGACCGCTACAACGCTGAGTTGCCGTAGCCTGATCCTCGCAAGTCGCACGATTGGACCCAAAACGGTTGAGCCAGCAACACAATGGTAAGGAGTCCCGATCACGCTCGAGACGCATTTCCTTCGGTATGCTCATCAGAATGACAGCTCGATCCTCAACCACGTCCGAAACTGCGATTGACCTTTCCGGGGTCAACGTCAACTTTGACGGGCGTGCGGTGCTGAACGATGTCAACCTGCGCGTGGCTCGAGGTGAGTTCATTGCGGTGATTGGACCTTCGGGCGGTGGTAAAAGCACACTCTTGCGCGTGATTGCTGGGTTGTTGAACTCGAGCGGTTCTGTGTCTGTGGCTGGCGAGGAGCATCGTGGTCGGGCCGCCGTGGTTTTTCAGGATTACCGGTTGTTGCCGTGGCGCACAGCCCGTCAGAACGTCGCGCTGCCTCGAGAATTGACGGGCCGGGGCGCGAGTGACCCGGATGCGGTGCTCAAACAGGTTGGAATGCTCGAGTACGCCGACCTGTACCCGCATCAACTTTCGGGCGGAATGCGGGCGCGTGTGGCAATAGCTCGAGCGCTCGCACAGGATGCTGAGGTGATCTTGTTTGACGAACCGTTCGCCGCGCTCGATGCGTTGGTGCGTGAACGCTTCAACCTCGAGATGAAACGCTTGCACAACAAGACCGGCAAGACGATTATTTTCATCACGCACAGCATCCGTGAGGCCGTATACCTGGCAGATCGGGTCGTGGTGTTGCGTGAAGGCCGGATCGAAACCGTTTTGGATACGCACGGCGAGGGTCGTTTGAGCGCCTTCACGGACGGGCTCGAGGCTGAATTGCGCTCGAGGTTAGGCATGCCGGATTCGACGTTCATTGAACCGCCTGTTAAACCGCTCAGATTCCCCTGGGAGGCACTGGGAGTTCTGCTGATCCTCAGTGCCTTACTTATTGGATGGACGCTGCTGGCCGCGAAAGTTCCACTCGGATTGCCTACGCCACTCGAGGTCGCAAATGCCTTGCTCGAGAAAGCACCTTTGCTGGCGGCTGGAACGCTCGAGACATTGCGCATCGCCTCACTCGGGCTTCTGGTCGCGTTGGCGGTTGGATTGCCGCTCGGATACGCCTTCGCCAAATCCAAAACGCTCGAGCGCCTATTCTCACCTTTCGTGGTTGCGCTTCAGGCCGTTCCGACTGTGGTCGTCGCGCCGCTTTTGGTGGTTCTGTTCGGGTACGGCACGGGTTCTCGTTTAATCATCACCACGCTGATCTCGGTTTTTCCACTGTTAATCAGCACAATGGTTGGTGTGCGCGAAGTGGATCGGGTTTACCGCGAGGTCTTCACCACGATTGGCTCGGGATTTTGGGGCGTGTTCAGTAAGCTCGAGCTTCCCGGAGCATTACCGGTGATCCTCTCCGGCCTTCGTTCCACGGTCGCCCTAACGTTGATCGGAACAGTGGTCAGCGAGTTTGTACTCTCACCAGAGTCTGGATTTCCTGGAGGACTCGGGTACATTGTGTACAGTGCTCGGACCAATTTCCAGTACCCGACCGCTTACGCCGCCGTGACGCTGCTGGTCGTGATTGGCTGCACTCTGTATGGCCTGATCACCATGCTCGAGCGTGCCGTGTTGCGATACCGAAAACGCTGACGTGATTCTCGAGCCAGTGTCGCCACCGAGACATTCCTCAGATTTGAGTCTGTTAAACTTTGCGCCGGGTAGCAAAGTCTCATTGCAAGTGAAACTTGACACCCAACAATGAAATCCTTCAGGGCGGGGCGCAATTCCCCACCGGCGGTAAAAGCCTTAAAACGGCACAAGCCCGCGAAGCTCGAGCAAACGCAATTCACTCGAGCCCGACACCGTGAAACTCGGTGGCCGACCGTGACTCCAGAAATGGGACAGTCGGGATGAGAGAAGGAGAGAAGCCACGGTTCCCAAACCGGGCGATAACCATGAGGTATTCACGAAGTTCCTGGCTCGAGGTCCACATCACCACGGCTCGAACAAACTCAAAACTCAAGCCAAACATCTTTCTCGGAACCCCAACAGGTTCCGGTCTCGAGGAGTTCACATGCGTAAATTATTGTTGTCCGTCACCGCTTTTTGTGTCACGTTGGGGCTGAGTGCCTTCGCGCAAAGTCCTCAAAAAATCAAGGTTGGATTGGGTTACATCCCGGACGTTCAATTCGCGCCGTTCTACCTGGCCGAGGTTGAGGGCTTGTACAAAGCAAAAGGGCTCGAGGTAGAATTTCAGCACGGTTACGCGCAGGAATTGTATCCGTTGCTCGCCAGTGGCAAACTCGATTTCGTGGTCGGTGACGCGGAGGATGTCGTGCTCCTTCGGGCAAAGGACGCGAAGGCAACCCCATTCAAGTACATCCTGGCAATGTACCAAACTGTGCCGAATGCGCTGTTCTCCAAGGCAGACAAGAACATCAAAACGATCAAGGATTTGAAGGGAAAAACCATCGGTATTCCCGGTAAGTACGGCACAAGCTGGACTTCGATGCAGGCCATCTTGCGGGCGGCCAAGCTTTCAGAAACCGATGTCAAACTCGAGGAGATCGGCTTCACGCAACTCGAGGCGGTGCTGGCTGGACGGGTCGATGTGGCGATGGGTTTCATCAACAACGAGCCGGTGCAAGCCGTGGCACAAGGTTTGAAATTGAATGTGATTGCGGCGGGCCGGTACAACCGTGCCCCAGGCAATGGCGTGATCACGATGGAGAAAACCCTCGAGAACCGCGAGATGGTCAAGGCATTCCTCGGTGCGACACAACAGGCGATGGCGAACACGATCAACGATCCGAAAAAGGGATTCGAGGCCGCCAAGAAATTCGTGCAAAACCTAACCGATGACCGTTTGAAGGTGCTCGAGGCGAGCACACCGTTGTACCAGAGCGCGTTCAGCAAGGCTGAGGGTTTGGGCTTCAGCAATCCAAACGGTTGGCAAAGCACGCTGGATTTGCTGACGGCAACCAAACGAATTACGGTTCCGGTTCCTCGCTCAAGTTTGTACTCAAACATTTTCTTAACGCCGAAAGTGCAGGCAAAATAATGGTTGTTGAAGGCCATTTCAATCTTTGACGAACGCATCATGCGCTTGCATGTTGAAATCCTGGATTTCAATACTCGACCTCCAGCGAACGTGGTGAAAATGAATCTGTAGGGTGCGCTCTTGGGTTTGTCATGCCCAGTTGCGTTTTCCTTAATTTGTTCGAGTTTGGACTTTCGCCGGAGGTCTACTATCGTTCTGTTCAACACCGAGGTTCTCGAGCATTAACTCAAGAACCTCGGTGTTGGCTGGAAGATCAGGCTAAACGGTAGGTGGTTATGAAAACCATCACACGGCCTGACCTGCCAGCACGACCAAAGCGAAAACCTGGTCATAATTTGGGCTCATAGACAACCTTCAACGCTGCTGTTGTCTTGGGCAGAAGGTAAGCCAGAAGAACCTGAATGCGACTTGAGGCACTCTAGTGGAAAATGGCAGAAATGCCTGAGCATTTCTCGAGCAGAGCGAGTGACCAAAAGTGACGTGTCGGACGAGTTTGGAACCGATTGGAGCGAAGCGGAAATAGGTGGAGAACTTAGACCGCGCGGCACTAGCTGCAACAGTGCTCGAGATTCAGATTTTTGATTTAGCAGCAGTTGTTCACTCTGCCCGTTGATTTTCTTATTGCCCACCGAGAAGCACTTCCCAGACAAAGAATTTCAAGGATTTCGCAAAGGTTATTCATCGCTGGTGTAAAATCCCTTTCTCTTTTGTGTGACAGTCGCAATCACCTCCCCAAGGCCAATCTCGAGGATGTGACCCTTTGGCGTTCTGATTGGAGTGCATTCGCTGCGTGAAACCCTGAAGTCAATCCCAGGTGATGGCAGCACAGCAGGCAAGGGCTGTTGATCGGAACCCCCGATCTCGAGAAAAGGAGCACCTCATGTCAGCGGCTGTCGTTGCAAATTCCCAGTTCTTTGCCTTGTTGACCGGCGTTGACCACTACTTGCCGAACAGGATGCCCGATGGTGGCTTTTACCCAAGTTTGGGCGGGTGCGTGCGCGACATCAACCATGTTCAAGCCTTTTTGCAATCCAGGCTCGGTCTTGCGGACGAACACATCTTCAAGCTCACCGCCAGCAACAACACTCAGGCCGTATCGCCGGAACCGCCCGAAAAGCAACCGACTAACGAGAACATCGTCGCCTCGTTCAAGAAGGTGACAGAATTGGCCAACGCAGGTGATCAGGTTTACATCCACTATTCTGGACCTGGTGGGCGCACAACCAGCGCATTCCAGGGACTCAAAGGCCCAACCGGGCTCGATAAGGGTGTTGAAATCACGCAGGGGCAGATCATGGCCTTGGCGACCGGCGTGCGTTCCGCGTTTGATTTCACCTGACCATGTTAAACTCGCTCGAGATGAGCGTACTTCCGAACCAATTCACAGGCCGATATTTTTTTCAGTCATCCTGATTGTCTGACGGCTCGAGCATTTTCGTACCCCTTGCGCCCCGGACTCCGTGGGTGATTTTTTTTGGAGAAACCAATGACACGACTTTCAGCATCCGAACAACTCGAGGTCATCCAGCGGGGAGCGGTTCACCTGCAACCACTCGAGGATTTGAAACGCAAACTCGAATCGGGACGGCAATTGACGATCAAACTCGGTTGCGATCCATCCCGGCCCGATCTGCATTTGGGTCACGCGGTCGTCCTCAAAAAAATGCGGCAGTTTCAGGATTTGGGCCACAAGGTCATTTTGATCATCGGTGATTTCACCGGCATGATTGGCGATCCAACCGGTAAGAACAAAACGCGCCCGCCATTGACGCTCGAGCAAACCCGTGAGAACGGCAAGAGTTACCTCGAGCAGGTGACACTGGTACTGGATGCCGACCCAACAAAACTCGAGATTCGCTACAACTCGGAATGGCTCGAGCCGCTGGATTTCGAGGACGTGATCCGACTCGCCGCAAAATATACGGTGGCGCAAATGCTGACCCGTGAAGACTTTTCGAACCGTTACGACAGCGGTACACCGATCAGTCTGCACGAACTGATGTACCCGCTGGCGCAGGCGTACGACAGCGTGGCGATCAAAGCAGATGTCGAATTGGGCGGCACCGACCAACTCTTTAACCTGATGGTCGGACGAGATATTCAACGCGAGTACGACCTCGAGCCGCAGGTTGTGCTGACCATGCCGTTGCTGCCTGGGCTCGATGGCGTTGAGAAAATGTCAAAGAGTCTGGACAATTACATCGGTATTTCCGAACCCGCCGACGTGATGTTTTCCAAACTGATGAAAGTGCCCGATCCGCTGCTCGAGCAGTACATCACCTTGCACACAGATTTGGATGTCAAAGCCACTCTCGAGGCTGGAGCGGTTCAAGCGCATCGAATTCTAGCTCGAGCCATCGTCGCCGACTATCACGGTGTGGATTCGGTCCAAGCGGCTGAGGCCCGGTTCGATTCGGTGGCCAAAGGCGGCATCCCAGATCAAATGCCTGAAGTTTCAATCTCGAGCGAGAAGTTCAAAGATGATCGGGTCGGTATCATCACACTCGCGGTTGAGGCTGGGTTCGCCTCGAGCAACGGTGAGGCCCGCCGCCTGATTCAGAATCGTGGTTTAAAACTGAACGGTGAAACCGTCAGCGATGACAAGCTCGCGCTCGAATTGCTCGAGCCGGTCGTCTTGCAAAAAGGCAAGAATGATTTCAAACGCCTGAAACGCGAGTAAAACTGTAGTAAACTTTTTCCATGCTGCGGGATGCCCCGGTTCAATCAGCCATCAGCTTCGAGCAATTCCTTGAGCGCGAAATCGATGCCCAGGAACGCCACGAGTTCGTGGATGGTAACGTCTTTGTGATGCCCGGTGGAACGGACCGTCACAATGAAATTGCGCAGAACATCCTCGAGTTCTTGCGACCCGCCGCCCGAGCAGTGGGTTGCAGAACCTTCATCGAAAGTGTCCTGATCCGCACCCCGGACGAGACCGGCTACTACCCGGATGTCTTCGTGGTCTGCGACTCGAGCCAGGACACCCCTCGGGTCAAACGCCAACCATGCATCATCATCGAGGTGCTTTCCGAATCGACCGCCGCAATTGACCGTGGCGAGAAGTTGCGCAATTACCGCACGATTCCGGCACTCGAGGTGTACGTCTTGCTCGAGCAGGATGCGCCTCTGGCCGAGGTCTTTGAGCGGCAACCCGATGGCACTTGGCGGCATGATTTGCTGGCAGCCACTTCGAGTCTGCACTTCTCGAGGTTGGGTTTGAGTGTGCCGCTTCAGGATTTGTACCAGGATTTGCCTGATGCCTGAACGTTTTTCGAGCATGACTTGAATCGCCCCTGTGACCGGCAGCGATTTTACTTGAGTTTGATTTCTCTCGTAGTAGCCTGATCGTGATGAAAAGAATGATTCAGTTGTTTCTGACCGCCGGTTTGCTCGTCCGTCCCGCTTTGGCGCAAACCACTGAACCCGCCCCGACCACGCCAGCACCCGTTGCTGTTCCGGCTCCCACGCCTGTCAACCAGTTCGGTGTATCCTTGACCGCCGGTTTCAACCCATCGGTGTTGACGGTGGCGCTGGATTACGACATCACGCCAAACATCAACATTCGTTTCGGCATTTCGCCCTCACCGCAGGTGCTCGAGTTAAACGCTGCTTACGCTTTTCGCAGCACTCCAGATTGGCGTGTGTACGCGATTGCTGGCATTTCATACCGTTTCGTGCCCAGCCCGGAGGCGTGGGCTCGAGTGGTCGGCACGCTCGGCATTGGGCTTGAATCGCCGATGTTCTTGTTCTGGAATTCACCAAACCGTCCTCCGATCTGGAATCGGCTCGAGTTTGGCATCAGCAGTTTGAACGAGTTGGGGGTCAGTTCCGCTTACTCGTACCCAGGCGGAACTTACGTTGCTCCATACCCCGGTCCGGGTGTCTTTTTTCGGTACGGCACGGTCATACGTTTTTAAGGTTGAATATCGCTCGAGGACTGCCAGGGGCTTGCCTTCTGGTGGTTTTTCGTGTCCTGGGCGATAGGCACTTTGACTTTCATGATCGCAATGAGCGAAGCTAAAAACAATGACCACGATGCTCGTCAAAAATGCTCGCGTGCTGGTCACGATGGATGCCTTACGCCGCGAACGCGAGGATTCGGGCCTGTTCATTCGAGATGGGCTGATCGAACAGGTTGGCCCCTCGAGCGGGTTGCCAAGCACCGCCGATGAGGTGCTGGATTTGCGCGATCATGTGGTATTGCCGGGGTTGGTGAACACGCACCACCATTTGTTTCAAACCTTGACCCGAGCCGTGCCCGCCGCGCAGGATGCAGATTTGTTTTCGTGGTTGCGCACGCTCTACCCAATTTGGGCGAGGTTGACACCGGATGCGATGCGTTCGAGCACGCAACTTGGTCTGACAGAACTTGCGTTGTCTGGTTGCACCACCGCCAGCGATCATGGCTACATCTTCCCGAACGGCTGCCGTTTGGACGATCAAATTTATGCCGCACTCGAGGTTGGTTTGCGCTTTCATGCGTCCAGGGGTTCGATGAGTTTGGGCGAATCTTCGGGCGGTTTACCACCGGATTCTTTGGTCGAATCTGAACGCGCGATTCTCAAGGATTCGCAACGAGTCATCGAAGAGTTTCATGACCCGCGCCACGGTGCAATGACGCAAATTGTGCTCGCACCGTGTTCACCGTTCTCGGTCACACTGGATGCCATGCGTGAAAGTGCGCGGTTGGCCCGAGCCTACGGCGTGCATTTGCACACGCACCTGGCCGAAACCTTGAACGAGAATCAGTTCTGTCTCGAGCGTTTCGGCAAACGGCCAGTTGAGTTGATGGAAGACCTTGAGTGGTTGGGGGCTGATGTCTGGTTCGCGCACGCGGTCCATGTCAACGTGCATGAGATCGGTTTGTTTGCCAGTTGCGGTTGCGGCGCAGCACACTGCCCAAGCTCCAACATGCGCCTCGGCAGCGGCATCATGCCGCTACGCGCAATGCTGGCGGCGGGCGTGAAGATCAGTCTGGGCGTGGACGGCAGCGCCAGCAACGATTCCTCGAACCTCTTGCTTGAGGCGCGACAGGCGATGCTGCTCTCACGGCTCGAGGGTGCGGAAGAACAACGCCGCGACCCGGCACAGAAATCCCGGCCTCAACTTTCGGCCCGCACCGCGCTCGAGGTCGCCACGATTGGTGGCGCGAGCGTGCTTGGACGTTCCGATATTGGATCGCTCGAGGTGGGCAAGTGCGCGGATTTCATGGCGATCAATCTGAATCGGCTCGAGTTTTCCGGTTCGCACGATCCGGTCGCAGCGGTTGTCTTTTGCGCCACACCCAGGGTCGATTACACCGTCGTTCACGGGCGCATGATCGTGCGCGAGGGTCGTATGGTGACACTCGAGGAACGGGATTTGGTGGCGACACACTCGCGTCACGCCAAGAAATTGCTCGAGGGTTGAGACGAACTTCAGTCTTGTCCGTAGCGCACTGAAAAACAAAGTTGCAGACTGAACCCATGCAAAAAAACACCATGACCGTGATAGACGTTGAAGCCGCCAAAGCCTTGCGCAGCGTGCCTTTCCTGGGATACTTTCTCGAACCCGCCAGTCCCAGCGATGTGGCAAAGACCGCCAAAGTGGCCGCGAACCTGGTACACCATCACGCCAAACGCTGTCTCGAGTTGGGCTTGCTGTTCGAGGTCAAGCGCGAGGATCGCAAGGTGTTCTATCAGTTGGCGGCTCGGGTTTTTGAAATTGCCGATGGCCTGCTCGAGTTTGAGGATTTCGATGCGGTGTATCTGAGTGATCTAACAACGGCATTCACCAAGGCGCATGCACGTTCGGCGCGAATCAGTACCGAAACCTCACCGGCCATTCTCTCATTCGATCCGGCGTTCATCCCGCACAAAACGACCCCATCCGGCGACCCGACCACCGAACACCGTCCCACCCATGCTCAATCCGTGACCATCAAACTTCGCCCCTCGAGCTACCGGGAATTGGTCATCAAAATAGCGACACTGCTCAGCGAAAT
>JANOWZ010000260.1:0-2214 GCA_031418155.1 Deinococcales bacterium | reverse complement strand
AAAACGGGTTCGGGTGACTGTCTACGGTAATACCGAAAGTGAAGTGATCGCCAAACGAGACGAACTCCTGGTGGCACACCGTCGCGGGATGCTCGCCGCACCAGAAAAAACCAAGCTCAAAGATTGGCTCGAGGGTTGGCTCGAGCGGCAAGCGCCGTTGCTTTCGCCACGCAGTCGGGAACTGTACGCCTACACGATTCGCCTGTACGTCCCGGCGAATTTGCTGGCGATGCGCCTCCAGGCGATCAAACGCCTTCACATCAGGCAACTCGACACCGATCTGACGCGCCGAGAATTGTCGGTGAGTACCCGCTCCAAAGTGTTTCAACACCTGCGGGCCGCGTTCGAGGACGCCATCGAAAGTGAGATCCTGACCGTCAACCCGGCCCGAGGCATTCGGGTTCGGGCCACCAACCACGAAAAGAACTCCAAAGTTCGTCGGGACGAAAAGGCCCTTACCGAGGATGAACGTGACCGTTTTCTTGAGGCAGCCCGCGACGATCCTCTGTACCCGCTGTTCTACACAATGTTCAGCCTGGGCATGCGCCGGGGCGAAGTGCTCGGCCTGCGCTGGATGGACCTGCACTTCAAAACCAAGATGGCTGATCTGGTCCAGGCCGTGAAGATCATTGGCGGGAGAGCCGAGATTGGTCCGCTTAAAACAGTGGAATCCAGACGCGATGTCCCGATGAGTGATGACCTGATCGCGGTGCTCGAGGTGCGACGTCAGGCGCAGCAACGCGATAGAGATATCCTCGGATCGGCCTGGCTGGAGAACGGTTTGGTGTTCACCACCTCGCTCGGCACGCCAATTCATCCGCGCAACGTCAACCGAACCATCGAACGCCTGAGCGAAAAAGCCAACATCGAACACCTCGAGTTGCCCAACATGGATGGGTCCATTGAGATTGAGCGTCATACGGATCAAGGCTTTGTGCTGCGTACCACCGCGTTGGCGAAGGGGCTTGGAGTGAGCACCAACACCATTCGGGTGATGCGCCGCGAGCGCCCAGAAGTGCTCGAGGGAAGCCATTGGATTCCGGGCAAACAGGCGAACGCGGGGAACCCGATCCACCTGTGGACGCTCGAGGGAGCTTATCTACTGGCAGACCTGCTGAACTCGGAACAGGCGAGAATTTTTCACAAGAGGCTCGAGGTGTTCTCAAAGGTGGCTGATCCAAAGGCGACCATGCGGCATTTTGCCTCACACGCTGGGCGGTACACGTTTATTTCCTTGCAACGTCGGGGTGGGGTGGCGCTCGAAGTGATCGCGGCCCAGACTGGTCACACGCGGCTGAGCACCCTGGTGGACCATTACCGTTCGATCTATCTGGAGGAGAAACGAGCGGCTGTTTACAGCATCGCCAAGAGTCAACAACGGCATCAGCACGCGGATCTGGAAGGGCGGAAACGGATAGGCCGTAAAATAGGCAGTAATCGGGCAAAAAGGAGGGGACGCACCTTGAAGAAAGTGCGTCCCTGACGTGGTGGGCGGTATAGGATTTGAACCTACGATCCCTCGCGTGTGAACCGTAACTTTGATGTCACCAGCTAAACTTGATCGTCACTGAAGCCTACTGTTCGATCCGTCTCACACACCGATTTCGGTGGCCTTGGTTCAATCCTTGTTCCAACTCGAGGGTCCCCAAAATTCAGCTTAGGCAGTAGATAGGCAGTAAATTTCCAGCCAAGCGTTGGTCGCCAATAGTTGATTTTGATTGTTCCTGGGTTGCTTGGTCGGTCGCTAATCTGTGACAAAGCGAGGAAATCGCTCAACATCAACGATGTCAGTGGAGGTGTATATCTCATGCTAACCATCACTCCCAAAGTCCTCAGTTCCGCCGAGTTCGCCCAAGCCGTTGGCACGGGGGTCAACCGCATTCGTGCCTACGTGTGAACCGGTAAGATCCGCGCCGTTCGTTACGGACGACGGATCGTGATTCCACTCTCGGAGGTGGACAAGTTCCTTTCCAACGAGGCCACCGCTCGAGTTCAAGCTTGAACTTACTTGAGCGTTTTCAAACCAGCCTCGAGCACCGTGTCACGGCCCTCAGCCAACGCCTTCGGGTCAAGTTGAACTGTGATATCGGGTGTGATGCTTGACGGGCAACCCGTGCCATCCAAATGCAAGTGTCGCAAGCTCGAGAAGTACAGCGAGGCTGAATTCATCAAGGCCATCGGTGTTCTCGAGGTGCAAGCTGCACCCATCGTCGG
>JANOWZ010000259.1:0-6957 GCA_031418155.1 Deinococcales bacterium | reverse complement strand
GTGATGCTGGTTCCATCGTTCGCCGGATCGATCTCGGTCTGCGTTACGGCACTCGAACACTCGTTCAGGTCGCGCCAAAGGCTTACCGTTTGGGTTGTCGAGGCGATCACACCACCATCGCCTTTGGTCATCGTGCCGCCTGCCTCGGGCACAAATGTGTCCACCGTGCCATGAATCAACACGAATGGCACGGCTCGAAACGGCTTGCAATTCGTGCGAACATTTTCCGGGATGGTTGCCGCAACCACCGCCACCGCCGCAAAGACGCTCGAGGCATCACAGGCCAGCCGTGCAGTCATGAAACCATCGTTCGAAATGCCGGTCGCGTAAATGCGTTTCGGGTCCGCATTCAACTCGCTCGAGAGTCGCAGCACCAGGCTCGAGAGGAAAGCCACATCGTCCACACCTGTGTCGGTGGGATCGCCCGTGTGACAACCGTCAGCCCATTTTTTCTGCACTCCATCTGGGTAAACCTCAATGAACCCGGCAGCATCGGCGCTCGAGTCCATGCCGGTCAAGGGGCGCATTCCCGCGCCATCGCCGCGACCGCCATGCAGAACCAGCACGAGCGGCAAGACTTGGCTGGCCTTACGGGCGGGAAGATGCACCTGATCCGAACGCACAATCCCACCCGATTCAAGTGATCCAGCAAAGTCTCGAGCCGCAGTCAACATCTCCCCTGCCGCATCCGTTGTAGATTCGATCAAGCTATCGGAACAAGCAGTCAACGAGGCGAGAACAGCGAACAATTTCAGTGAACGTTTCACACTTGAATTGTAATGGCTCGAGCGTTCCCCACCTGTTCCCGACTCACTTCACCACCAACCTCGAGACTTTGCCACCCAACGCAACCACGTACAACTCACCGTCCGCACCTTCACCAAAAGATGAGATGTTATCGCCCGTGTCCACCTCGAGCGCGTTCACAAAATTCGCACCCGATTTGGTCAGGCTCCAAATGCGACCCGAAACGAAATCGGCATAGATGTACTTGCCGACAATCTTCGGCGAGGTCGTTCCACGGTAGACATAACCGCCCGTAACGGACCGATCATCCGCATCACGCCCATAATCATGCACCGGCACCTCGAGCCCCGTCTTGTCGCACGTGTTGGCCTCGTAACAACTTTTGCCCTCGGTGATCTTCCAACCGTAATTGCGCGGCGCACCCGAGCCTTTGGGCGTGAAGTTGATCTCCTCAAATGTACCTTGACCGACATCACCGATCCAGAGGTCGCCGGTGCTGCGATCAAAACTGAACCGCCACGGGTTGCGCAAACCAAACGCCCAAACCGCCTGCGCCCCACCAGCAATTTTGAACGGATTGTCATTCGGAATGCCGTACCCTTCCGGCGCACTCGAGTTGACATCAATGCGCAACAGCTTGCCGAGCAAGGTTTGTTTGTTCTGACCATTGCCGTCCGGGTCGCCGCCACCGCCACCGTCACCCGTACCAATGTACAAGAAACCGTCGTTCGGCCCGAACTGCAATTGCCCACCATTGTGATTGCCCTCCGGATGCGGGATGCTCAAGAGCACCTTCTCGCTGGCGGGATCGACCAGTTTGCTGATCGGGTTCGCCTTGAACCTCGAGATGGTCACTGCACCATCGGTGGCGGTGTAATACGCGAACACAAAACCGTTCGTGGCGTACTGCGGATGAAAAGCAATCGACAGCAGGCCACGTTCGTCACCGGGGGCCAGTTTGCTTGAAACATCCAAAAATGGCGTGGCCCGAGGGGTGCTGCCCGCGTTCTCGAGGATTTTGACCTTACCGGTTTTCTCAACCACGTACAGGTCTTTGTTGCCGGTGTTCGTCAAGTACAACGGTTGATCCAACCCTGTGACCACCGTCTCAAGCCAAACCGTGCCCGAAGGGTTTGGCTTGGGACCGGGATTGGGTTTTGGATTGTTGCCCGAACCTGGATTGCAGGCAAAGAGGAAGGCGAGAGAAAGACAAAGCAAGACTCGTGAATTCATGGATCACCTCGAGATGGGAAACGGTCTCGAGGTGATGTTATTGGCATCCTGATGAGACGGATGGAATTCGCGTGAGTGACAATGAAACAGGCGATACTGACGACGGCCTACACTTATGGCCCGGATTCAGGGTTCACCTCGAGACCGAAAATTCTATGTGCTTGGTTCATCGACAGACAAGTGATTCAAACGCAGATTTTTTGGCGCGAACCGTGTACACTTTTTGCATCAAAGTTCAACTGCGCCGTCCCTGGCACATTTGAAAAATCAAAGGCAACGCTTGTCCATCCGGGCACGACCTCTTCACCGAGCGTCGTGCTTTTTTCGTTTTGGAGGCCGTATGAATACTGTGAGTTGGACCGAACTGCTGCATCACGATCACACGCCGTTTTTCACGGGCACACTCGAGGCGAAACAGGGTGATCACGTCACGGTGCGGTTGCGAGCGCCAAAAGACGCGCCGATCACCGAGGCGAGGTTGGTGATTTTGGATGTCGGTGATTTGCGCAACCTCAAGATGAAACCAATTCAGACCTCGAGCGATTGGCAATTTTTTGAGGTCGAATTGCCGTTGGTGAATCCAACCACGCGCTACGTGTTCGTGGTGCAAACCGAAAACGATTCTCTAATCCTCTCCACCCGAGGCGCACGCCGGTTCTTCCCGCCGTTCCGCGATTGGTTTCAGTACGCCACGGGCCGCAAGAACGCGAGTTGGCTCGAGGATCGCGTCTTTTACCAGATCTTCCCGGATCGCTTCAAGGATGCCGAACCGAACATCAGCGTCAAAGACGGCGAGTACATCTACGAAGGCATTCGCTTGGACGCGGCGGGCGAACTCGAGTTTTACGACCGCGATGTGGTCAAACGAAACTGGGACGAATTGCCAAAACGTGAAACGAATGTCCTCGAGCATTTCGGCGGCGATCTCTTGGGCATCACACAAGAATTGGAGTACATCGAGGACTTGGGCGCGAACGCGATTTATCTCAACCCGATTTTCGCCTCGCCATCAAATCACCGCTATGACACACAAGATTTTCTCGAGGTGGACCCGCACTTGGGCGGCGAACCGGCATTGCGCAAGCTCTTGGACGCGGCGCACGCTCGGGGCATGAAAGTGATTCTGGATGGGGTCTTCAACCACACCGGCAACAAACTCGAGGCGTTCCAAAAGGCGCTTGCGGGCGGTAGCGAACAGGAGTTGTACACGTTCGGGCCACAGTTCGGCAAGACCGGTTACGCCGCGTTCTTCGGCGTGCGCAGCCTGCCAAAAATCGATTACTCCAGCCCGAAAGCCTACGAAGTCTTTCTCGCGGGACCTGAATCTCCGGTACGCAAATGGATTCGATTCGGCGCGGACGGCTGGCGGTTGGATGTCGCGCAAAGCATGGGCAACGATGCGACCGATGTGGGCAACCTTGAGGTGCATCGGCGATTGCGCGATGCCGTCACACTCGAGAACCCGGACGCTTATGTCTTCGGTGAACGGTTTCTCGATGCCGAAATGGGTTTGCAGGGCCACGATCACGTCCGCAAGATCCCCCAGGGCGGCGAGGATGGCGTGATGAATTACCAAGGTTTTTGCTCGCCCATCACCGACTGGTTTTCCGCTGTGCGCGTCTGGGGCAACGCCGTCAACATCCCGACCGAAGAGGTCCGCGAGGTCATGTGGGAAACGTACCGCGTGCTGCCAGAAGCCTCGAGACGCGCCCAGTACAACCTGTTCGGCTCGCACGACATCGCCCGACCACTGACCCGATTCGGTGGCAGCATCCCCAAACTTGAGGCGGCCTTCACGATGCTGTTCACGTATCCGGGCGTGCCCAGCATTTATTACGGCGATGAGATCGGCATGGAGGGTGGTACGGACCCCTTGAATCGTGCCCCGATGATCTGGAACCGCTCGAGGTGGAATCATGGAGTGCGCGAACTGGTGCAAGCCCTGGCCAAAACACGCAAGCAATCACAGGCGCTCAAGGCCGGATCACTGATTTGGTTGCACGCCGCAGGTGACACGCTCGCGTTCGCTCGAGCCTTTACAGATGAGGCTGGAAAACTCGAGGTCGTCATTTGTCTCGCCAGCCGATCCAGTGAAGCTCAAACGGTCACGTTCGATTTGCGACTCACGGGATTGCTTGAGGGAAGCTGGCAAGAGTTGCGCAGCCATAAAAAATTCGTTGCGAAGAACGGAATGCTCGAGGTTCGCTTTACGGGATCGGGATTGCTGCTGCAAGCCTGAAACGTTTTGAGGGAAGAAGGGAATGGCTGGGTGGGGTGGCACCCCCACCCGGCTGCTGACGCAGCGCCCTCCCCCAGGGCGGGGGAGGTTTGGGATGGGGGATTTTTATCTTCCTCGTGGGTCGAGTTGGTCTCTTAAACCATCGCCGAGGAGGTTCAATCCCAGGACGGTGATGGCGATGACAACACCAGGAAAAACGGTGGCCCACGGCGAACGGTCAATGAACGATTGCGCGTCTCTGAGCATCACACCCCAACTTGGTGCGGGCGGTTGCGTGCCGAGGCCAAGGTAGGAGAGTGCGGCTTCGGCGAGGATGGCGATGCCGAAGGCAAAGGTGGCTTGAACCACCAGCGGCGCGGCAATGTTCGGCAAAATGTGCCGCCGTAAGATTCGATTTTCGTTCGCACCGAGGGCTCGAGCACCATCAACAAACTCGAGGTTTTTAATGCTGATGACACCGGCTCGGGTCAATCTTGCAAACGTGGGAACGCTCGAGAGGCCGACGGCGAGCATGGCGCTGGTCAGGTTTGGGCGCAGGATCGCGGCGAGCAAAAGGGCGAGCAGAATGGTTGGAAATGCGGAGAGTGCATCAAGAATTCGCATCACGAAATCGTCAAGCAATCCGCCGATGTACCCGGCGAGTGCTCCGAGCAGCAAACCAAGGCTCGAGCCGATGCCGACCGAGATCAGACCGACCAGAACGCTGGTGCTCGCGCCGCGCAGCAACCTTGAAAGCGTGTCGCGTCCAAAATTGTCCGTGCCGAACGGATGCGATGGTGTTGGTCCGAGGAGTTGCGCCGAGAAATCTTGCTTGATCGGGTTGTGCGGTGTCCAGACCAGCCCGAGCAACGCGCAGGCAATTAGTACGGTCAGTACAACCAATCCAAAAAGCATGTTCGATCCCAAGCGCCAACCTCGAGCCGATGGTGCGGGCGAAGTTCGGGTCATGCGTGAACCTTGGGCGGACACAACAAGTTCAAAGTGAAAAGTTCAAAGTGAAAAGAAATACCTAACACCAAAACCTCGAGCTTCAAGCCTGATGTTTTGACTTTCCACTTTCCACTTTCCACTTTCCATTGCCCTTCACTCATAACGAATCCTTGGGTCGAGCGCTCCGTAAAGCAAATCGACGATCAGGTTGATGGTGACGATGACACTCGAGATCACGAAGACGACCCCTTGCACCAGTGGAAAGTCAATCGACTTGACCGCTTTGATCCCGAGCGCCCCGAGGCCCGGAAGTTGGTAGACGGTTTCAACGATGATCGATCCGGCCAGCAATTGTCCGAGTTGAATGCCAAAAAGGGTGAGGATTTGAATCCAGGCGTTGCGCAAAATGTGCTTGCGCATGACATCCCGCTCGAACAAGCCTTTGCTGCGGGCGGTGCGCACAAAATCTTGGTTGATGACCTCGAGCACGCTGGATCGGACCATGCGCACGAGGCCCGCCGCTTGGCCCAGCGCGAGGGTCAGAACGGGCAGGATTAAACTTCGGATTGAACCCATCGGGTCCTCGCTCCAGGCGGTCCAACCGCCAGATGGCAGCCAACGCAAATTGACGGCGAAGACCACGACGAACATCAGTCCAAGCCAGAAACTTGGGATCGCCAGTCCCAATTGCGTGAATGAAACGAGGCCGACATCGAACAGCGTGCCTTTGCGTCTCGCCGCGAGAATTCCGGTCGGCAAGGCAATCAGCAGGGCAAGCAAACTCGAGGTCACGATCAATGGAATGGTGACGGGCAGGCGAGCCACAATCGCCTCAGTGACGGGACGGCTTTCGGACAGGCTCGAGCCGAGGTATCCGCGTGGCAAACCTGAAATCCAGATCGCGTACTGCTCGAGTGGCGGTTTGTCCAAGCCCAATTGTTTTTGCACGGCTTTGTACTGGTCCGGGTTGTAATCCAATCCCAATAGAAGTTGCACCGGATCTCCCGGCACGACCAAGAGCGCTCCGAAAACCATCACCGAGGCCAGGAACAGCGTGATCAGTGCTGTCACAACCCGACGGATGATGAACGCGAGCGGCATGACTTGATTCTAAGCGAGTTCGGCTCGGGTCGTGAATTGAAGCAGGCTCGAGACCGTGACTGGTGACTCGAGACCTGTGACCGATTGCCTTACTGTCGGAACCAGTAGCTCAGGCCGAACGCCCAATCGGTGCCACTTGGCGAATACGTCGGAAACCAGAATGATGTGTACTCACCCCAAATGGACAGTTCTGGAAAGAACTCTGGGCGGTACTCGAGCCCCAACGAACCCGAGACAACCGGTTGACCTTTGGGCACGTTGTAGCCGCCGCCCAAGGTCACAAAGCCCGAGAAGCCGTACAGGATCTCGAGGCGCAACAGTCCGGTGATCTCAACCCCTTCCAGGCCACCTCGAGCACGGAAGCCAACGCCGGGTGCGAGGATGTTTTCAACGTTGACATGCCCGCCGATGCCAATCCAGCCGTAATAGCCCGCGCCGACACCGAATTCTGGAATGCGCGGGTCTGCGTGCGCCATCGAACCGAACCCGAACACGCAGCTCAGGGCGAGCAATATCCGGCGAAAGCCCGAGGTCATCATTGGTCTCGAGACAGTGAGATCAGGCGTTCGAGCGCCATTTGGTTCGGCATCAGGCTGCGCCTGACCCGTTTGATGCGCGGTTGGTTGGCGAGGTCCCAGACTTCATCGGCGATTTCCCAGACGGCATCCGGGCGGGCGATGCGTTTGGCATTCTCGGCGGAAAGCGCC
>JANOWZ010000258.1:0-9780 GCA_031418155.1 Deinococcales bacterium | reverse complement strand
AACATCGCGTAGTAGCCAATTTGCCAGTACATTTTGATGCGCCGCGACAGCCCGCCCAGAAAGCCGCGCTTCTCTTCTTTCATCACCTGCGAGACACCCTCGAGCCGCACGTATTGCAGGCGCAAACCTTCGCGTTCAATCTGATCGGTGATGGCGAGTTCGATTGCGTATTTGCGATCCTCGAGCCCGTTGACGTTGGCGAGTGTCGCGTGTGGAATGGCACGTTGGCCGCTCCATTTTGGTGTGATGCGGTTGCCAAAATCGGTGCTGCCGCGCCCACCGGAGAACAGGCCAACCGTGGTTTCGGCTTTGCCGCTGCGCAGTGGCTCGAGGAGTTGGTGCAGATGAAAGACGGTCAAGTTTTTCAGGTCGGCATCCAGAAGAATCATGGTTTGCGCTTTGATCACTTTCACGCCCGCCGCGACCGCGCCGCCTTTGCCAACGTTTTTTTCAAGCGCGATCACTCGAGCACCGGCGTCTCGGGCCACCTGTACGGTTTGATCGATTGATCCGTCCGAGACGACGACGACCTCGCCCAATCCTGACCGGAGCGTCACGGCGACGACATCGGCAACGGTCGCCTCCTCGTTGTACGCCGGGATGAGAAAGGCGATGCTGCCGAGGACAGGATCGAGGTTCATCTCAGCCGCCGAGCCTTGCCAGATCACGGAACGTGACCAGCCCAATGAAAACCAGCACAAAGGCGAATCCGAGGAAGTTGATGAATTCTTCTTGTCCCGGCGCGAATGGGCGACGACGGATGGCTTGAATGGTTGAGAGCACGATGCGGCCCCCGTCAAGTCCTGGGATCGGCAGCAGGTTGAACACGCCCAATGACAGGTTGATCAGTCCAGCGAGCAGCAGCACGGGCCATGGTCCTTGTTCAGCGGCTTGACCGATGGCGGTGGCGGTTCCGACTGGTCCTGAAACATCAACGTTGTCTTCGGCGAAACTGAAAGTTCCAACTACACCTTTGAAGAACGCTTGAATCGTGGCAGGAATTCCTCCGATCAGTGTGGTCGTTGAAACGGTGACCGCCTCGAGCGGGCCAACGGAAACGTACTGAATTTGCGGGCCTATGCTGACACCAAATTTTGGGCGTTCCTGTCCGGCGGCAACCACTGGTGCCCAGGTGAATTGCTTCTCGAGTGCCTGTCCTGCTCGAGTCAGGCTGTAGGTGTGGGTTCCGTTGCTCAGGAGGCTGGCCCGAACCTGTTCAAAGTTGGTCACAGGCACGCCGTTGATGGCGCGAATCACGTCGTCTTTTCGAAATCCGGTTTTTTCGGCCTGCGATTTGGGCAGCACTTGGTACAACTGCGCGAATCCGGTTTGGGTTTGCTTGCCTTGACCCATCAGCACCGCTGCGACGATCAGGATGGCGAGGACGACGTTTGAGAGTGGCCCCGCGAACAGAATCCAGACTTTGCCAAGCCATGAAAGCGAAGCCATGCCCGTGGTTGGAGGGAGCACCGTGCCATCTTCGGCTTGCGTTGGGGCCATGCCTTCAATCTCGACGTAACCGCCAAGTGGTAACAGTGAAATACGCCATTCAGTCTCGCGCCATTGAAACCTCGAGAGGATCGGACCAAAACCGATGCTGAAGGATTTGACCGCCACGCCTTGCGAACGCGCCGCCAGGTAATGCGCGAGTTCATGCACGAACACGGCGATGTTCATGATCAGCAAAAACAGGATGGTATTGGTTAAGAAACTCACGGAACCTCCGGGGAAAACCAGGGAAAAGGTTAAAGCGAAAAGGTAAAAAGGAACGGCTCGAGCAGAAGTGATGTTCAGGCGAGAACGGGCAGGAGTTCGAGCGCCCTCGAGCGAGCCCACGCATCGGTTTGCCTAATGCTATCCCAACTGAGGGCGACGGTTGGCGCATCGAGTAACACTTGTTCGATCAGTTTGGCGATTCCGAGGTACGACAAGCGATGCTCGAGGAAGGCGGCAACGGCGATCTCATCGGCGGCATTGAGAGCGACCGGGGCGACTCCAGCCAAGCGTCCAGCCTCGAGAGCCAGCGCGAGACACGGGAATCGGTTCAAGTCTGGGGCGCGAAGCTCTAGCGTGCCGATTAGGTTGATCGGTTCCGGTGGTGTAGGCGGGCGTGACGGACCGAATCCTTGTGCCATCTCGAGCGCGGCGAGGATGCCGTACTGGATTGGCATTCGCATGTCTGGCGGGCCGAGTTGCGCTTTGATCTGCCCATCGTTGAACCTAACCATCGAATGAATCACGCTTCGCGGTTGGATCAGCACACCGATCTTTTCCATCGGAACTTCAAACAAGAATTTGGCTTCGATCACCTCGAGCCCCTTGTTCATCAGGGTGCTGGAATCGATGGTGACTTTCGGACCCATGCTCCAGTTTGGGTGGTTTAGGGCCATCGCGGGCGTGACGCTCGAGAGGTTTTCAGGGCCATCGCGGAATGGGCCACCGGAGGCGGTCAGGATCAGTTCGGCGACATCTTCAATCCGTTCACCGACAAGACACTGGTACAACGCTGAGTGTTCGCTATCGACTGGGGTGATTCGCGCCCCAGCTTTGCGGGCGACTTCCCACATCAGCGGGCCGCCACAGACCATCGCCTCTTTGTTGGCGAGCGCCACGTGACGACCGGCCTCAAGCGCCGCCCGCGTCGGACCCAATCCCGCCAAGCCTGGAATTGCACCGAGCACCACATCCGATTCGAGCGTGGCAACCTCACTGGCATCAGCAGTAACGCGCACACCAGACAACCTTGAACGGGCAGCCTCGAGCACGGAAGCATCGACACTGACCAGCTTCGGCCTGAACTCCGCAACTTGCGCCTCGAGCAAATCCAGATTCTTGCCCGCTGCCAGACCCACGATCCCAAAATTGCGCCAGCGTGAAACCTCGAGTGCCTGCGTGCCAATCGAACCGGTCGAACCAAGGATCGTCAGGCGGGTCACGAGAACACCGCGAGACGCAGGAAATAAAATGCGACTGGCAGTACGAAAAGCACGCTGTCCATCCGGTCAAGCATGCCGCCGTGTCCGGGCAGGAAACTCCCGGAATCTTTCGCGCCCAGGCTGCGTTTGATGACGCTTTCGGCCAGGTCTCCGAGTTGCGCGGCGCTCGAGACGAGCAGGGAGAAGACGAGCGCATCGTAAACATTCACACCCGGCGGGAAGGAGCGTTTGACGATCTCACTCATTGAAAAAACCATCACGAACGACAGGGCGAGACCACCGATGGCTCCTTCAACGGTTTTGGCGGGGCTGATCTCGGGCGCGAGTTTGCGTTTACCGAACGCGCCGCCAATCGCATACGCTCCGACATCGCTGGCATAAGCGCCAACCACGGTGATGATCAAGTACCAGAAGCCCTCTCGAGGGTTCGGCAGGTAACGCAAAGACATGGCAAAGGACAGCAGAAACGGCACGTAAAACATGCCGAAGATCCCATAGACAATTCGCTCGAGGGGCCGTTCACCGGGCCGTGCGACCTCGGAAACGAGCAGGTGCAATCCGTAAGCAACCATGACTGCCTCGCGCCAGGAGACACCGGGGAGCGGTTCGGGCAAACCGGGAATGCTCGAGACGATCAGGGCAGCGCCGTACCCGTAGGCGGCGGTGCGACCACCAACCTCAAGGCCACGGTTTCGCAACATCGAACGGTATTCACGCAAGCCGAGGATCATCACCAAGATCAGCATCGGGACCAGCGGCCAGGCGAACCAGACGCAGATCACCACCGCCGTAAAACTGATCAACGATGACACGACCCGAGGTCCGAGCGTGGCGAACGCACCGGGTTTGCTGGCGTTGGGTGTGTTCACCATCTCAAATCCTTAAGGTGGTCAAACGCAAGTCCGCACAGACCAAGAAGGCCCGTTGTGAACCGGGCGATCTCGAGCCGTGCTTGCGTTGTGTTGGTCATTGTCAGTTCAGAATTTCTTGTTCCTTGCGTTCAAAGGTCGTGTCAATCAATTTGATGAATTCATCGGTCAGTTTTTGCACTTCGGCTTCGCCACGTTTGACATCGTCACTGGTGGCGAGCTTGTCTTTTTCCATCGTTTTGATCTGCTTCATCGCGTCTTGCCGGACGTTGCGCACGGCGACTCGGGCCTCTTCGGCGTAGACCTTCGCGTTTTTCACCAGGTCACGGCGGCGTTCTTCAGTCAATGGCGGGATCGAAACGTAAAGTGCGTCACCACGGTTGGATGGGTTCAAACCCAAGTCCGAATCGCGGATCGCCTTTTCAATCGGTGCGAGCATGTTGCGTTCATATGCCTGAATGACCAGTGTTCGTGAATCCGGCACCGTCACGTTCGCCACGCTCGAGATGCCCATCATCGAACCGTAATAATCAACTTGAACCTTATTGAGCATGCCCGCATTGGCGCGACCGGTGCGCAATACTGAAAGGTTGTGCTCGAGCGCATCGATGGCTTTTTGCATCTTGCCGCGCGAGGCGGAGAAAACTTCTTTCATGTGGAGCCTCCTGAAACTTTGTGCATTCTACGAAAATTTGGTGAGGATGTTTGGACCTTCTCATGATCGGGGTAAAACCAGAGAAAAGAGGAAAGATGAAAGAGAAATGTGAAGGGCTTGATGCTCGAGAAGGTTTGGGTTTTTCTTTAATCTTTCCGCTTCCATGACTTTCTTCTGCCTTTAACTCGAGCGGGTCATGTCGATGGGAACCACCCAAAGATCAAACTCTTCGTTGGTCAGGTAGCCAAGTTTCAGGGCGGCGGCACGCAGGCTCGAGCCGTCTTTGAGGGCAGTTTTGGCGATGCTGGCGGCCTTGTCGTAGCCGATGTGCCGGTTCAGGGCGGTGACTTGCATCAGGTTCGTCCCCAAATTCTCGGCGATTCGCTTGAGGTTGGGTTCGATACCGACGGCGCACTGGTCGTTGAAGGATTCGCTGGCGTCACCCAAAAGTCGAATGCTCTCGAGCACGTTGTGGACCATCACCGGTTTGAAGACGTTCAATTGAAAATTCCCTTGCGAGCCGCCGAAGGCCACCGCCGCGTCATTGCCGAAGACTTGAACCGCGACCATCGTTAACGCCTCGGATTGGGTCGGGTTGACCTTTCCGGGCATGATGCTCGAGCCGGGTTCGTTCTCGGGGATGTTGAGTTCGCCGATGCCGTTGCGTGGGCCACTGGCTAGCCAACGCACGTCGTTCGCCATTTTCATCAAGGCTCCGGCGAGTGTGCGCAAGGTTGCGCTGACCGTGACCAACTCATCATGCGCCGAGAGTGCCGCAAACTTGTTCTTGGCGCTCGAGAACCCATACCCGGTCATTTCGGCCATTTTTTTCGCGGCCAAATCCCCGAATTTCGGGTGTGCGTTCAAACCTGTCCCGACCGCCGTGCCACCAATGGCAAGCTCGAGTAGACCAATTTCGGCGTGTTTGACCTGATCAATGCAGTAATCGATTTGCGCGACCCAACCACCAATCTCCTGCCCAAGCGTGATCGGGGTTGCATCCTGCAAGTGCGTGCGACCGACTTTGACAATCCCATCAAACTCTCGGGCCTTACGGTCTAACGTATCGCGTAAAACCTTGACCTTCGGGTACAAATGTCGGTTCAACTCGAGCACCACAGCGATGTGCATGGCGGTCGGGAATGTGTCGTTGCTGGACTGCCCACGGTTGACGTGATCGTTCGGATGCACCGGCTTTTTCGAGCCCATCACACCACCGGCCAATTCAATCGCCCGGTTGCTGATGACCTCGTTCGCATTCATGTTCGATTGCGTGCCGGAACCGGTCTGAAAGACCACCAAGGGAAAGTGTGAGTCCAACTCGCCCGAGATCACATCGTCTGCCGCCCTCGAGATCAAATCGGCGATCTCTTGCGGCAATTCGCCCAGTTCGGCGTTGGCAAGCGCAGCGGCCTTCTTCAAAATCCCCAAGCTCTCGATGATGGCGCGACCCCAAATGAAGCGATCACGACCAATCGGGAAGTTCTGAATGCTGCGTTGCGTTTGAGCGCCCCAGTAACGGCTCGAGTCCACCTGGATTTCACCCATCGAATCGGATTCGGTTCTTGCAGGTAATGCTGGCATTTTTGCCTCCAAACGCTGAATTTTAAGGCACGATGGCCAATCAAACAAGCTCGTCAAACAAGCTCGAGACAACTCAAAATCCCTCTGGCTGGAGAAATCCACCTCATCCGTGATCTACACGCGACTCATGCAAAGCGAGTAACTTGATTTCTACCTGTGGAAGCCAATTACAAACCCCAGCGCAAAGAGTGGCTCGAGACGCTGCAACTCACGGCGTTGACCGCCGTGGTCTTTGCATCTTTGTCTTGGGGCGCGGATTGCCGTTGCCTGGGTCGGGTATCCGAATCGCTCTCGGATGTGCAGGACAAGACGCTCGATTTCCTCTCGAGGTTCGAGGCTTCGCGGTACGCGCCAGCGATTGTGCCGAATGCCGTGCCGGTGCGTTTGGTGGCGGTTGATGATTCGACCGTGAAGACCTACAGCCAAGGTTCGTACATTTTTAACCGTGGCGCATTGACCCAGATTCTCGAGGGCATCGAGTCGAGCAGTCCGAAAGCCATCTATTTGGATTTCGATTTGACCCGAGCCAGCAACGAACCCGTGAACGGCAAGGTCAGCCTCTCGAGTGGTGACAGGCAATTTCTGGAGTTTTTGCGTCAACCCAGAAACCACCCGATTTTCCTGAATCGGATTGGTGGGCTCGAGGGGACGATGCTGCTCGGATTGAAGGCACGGGATTTGAAATTGCGCAACGTTTGTTTCGTCTCGCCGTTGAACATTCGGGATCAGGACAACATTGTGCGCAGAATTCCGCGACGGGTTGCCGCCAGCGAACTCTTGCCCGCCAGTGAAGCGCTGTTTCGCACTGCTCAAGCCAGTGTTGGGCAAGCCAGTCTTGGGCACAGTGAGGATGCCTGCTCGAGTGCCACCAGCACCGTGACCAAGAAAAGCCCTTACGCCTTCCAGGACGCTTATGGCGGGCTCGGCAATCGGATGGTCTTCCGCGAACCTGAACTCTGGGGCGGGTTCAACATCATTAGCGCCCGCAGTGTGCTCGAGACGATCCAGATTGGCACGCTTGATGATGCGATTGTGATGGTGGGACGCACCGACCGTGAAAGCGGCGACGATCACCTGACACCGATGGGTTGGATTCCTGGCGTGTTCATTCACGTCAACGAACTGATGACATTGATGACCTTCGGGCGCAAGGTCGCGCCACTTTCACCGTTCCTGGGAGCGGGCCTCGCGTTTGCCTTCACGACCTTCTCGCTGTTTTTTACGTCATGGTTGATGCGATGGATCTCGAAGCAACTCGAAAAACGACTGAAACCGGACAAGGATGGCAATCCGCCAGAAGTTAAACTCGAGAACATCTTCGAGCGTCCAGTGATTTGGCTGAGCCTATTTTTTGTCGCCGCGATTTGCTTGCATCAATTTGGCATTTTTGTTGATTTCGCCTTTCCGATCCTCGCGCTCGAGTTGGCACGGTTCCTGCACGAACGCAAATTGCGTGATATTGCGGCGAAAGCCCTCAATTGGGGACTGCGCCGATGAGACCCGAGATGAACTGTGAGTCTCGGGAACCGATCCCGTAGACCAGCCGTACTGCACCCCAACCGAACCCAACTTCAACCCAAGCCCCTCGAGCCGAACCTGAAAAGACAGCCCAGGAGGACCAGATGAAAACCACCAAAATTGCAGGCCTGCTCGCCATTGCCACCGTTTCAGCGTTCCTACCGATGATCGCCCTGGCAGACGAAACTGCCGAATTGCGACCGACCGGCAAAACCGTGATCACCTACCGGGCCAAACGCATCGAACTGAAAAAACCGGTCACGGTTGCCCTGCAACCCGGCGATCAACTCTGCGTCATGACCGGCAAGCTCGAGGTGCGCCGCAGCAACAATAAACTGATGCTCGAGGCTGGAAAGTGCTTGCAGGTTGCACCGCCACGCAACGATGGCGAAAGTGTGCTTGGCTTCGTGAAAAGCCTGGTCAACAACCCGAAAAGTTACGACACGCAGGCCGCGCAATCTCGAGACATCAATGCGGCTGGAATGGTCCCAGCGTTGCACGTGCCACAAAATTATGCGCTCACCACGCTCAGTTTGCCGATCTCGGGGCGACCGAATCCGAAAGTCTTGAAGCTTTTGGATGCGGCTGGAAAAGTCATCCTGACCCTGAGCAACAACGAAGATGAATCGACATTTGAGATTCCCAGCGTCAGCCTGAAAAAGTCCCGCAGGCTCGAGGTGCGTGGCGCGGACAAAAAGGTGCTTTATGCCGCGAATGTCTTCACGGTCGAATTTGCCAACCTGCCCAACGATCCGCTCGAGGCTGCCAAACGCCTGCTGGAAACGCGCAGCATTGAGTATGCACCAGCCGCGTATAGCCTGCTCCTCAAGGCCGGTTCTGTTGATGAAGCCAGCGAACTCGAGGTACACATCCTGTTCACGTTTGTGGGCAACGACAGTGAGGTTGTCTCGAGCAAGTGACGGTCGCTTGAACGGCCAGCAGCTACGATTGTGCCCGTGCTCAGCGGACCGCCACCCGATGGTGATGCCTGACAAGTGCAGATGTGTCTCACGGGCTGAGCGTTGTCTCGCGTGTGGCCTTCCGGTCTTGTCGATTGATGCCAAGTAATAACCCGAACGGGGCAAACGAGAAATTCCATCTCGGCCAAACCAGATTTCCCCTCCTAAATACCAGCCCAGTCCAAGATGGCGGGCCAGTGCTCGAGGATTTGGCTGGTCTTGATTGTGCACCCAAAATGGGCAGTTCTTGCACCTGAAACACACGGAATTCGGTAGTGGGTTATTTCAGAATGTTCTCGGCGATCTCGAGATTGTACCGGTGCACAAACAACTTCAACCGAGCCACATGCAACTCCCAAGACTTTGAGAAACTCGCAATTGCTCAACTCGGGGTTTGAAGCACTGGCAAAAATGGTCCAGGCTTCAACGTCCGCCGGATCGACTCAAACGCATCCCACCCATGCAACGCACCAGAATTCACCACCGACCGAACCGCAGCGAACAAGTCCGCGCCCCACAATGAACGCATCCCATTCGTGACACGCCTGAAAATCACCGACCACCGAATCGCCCGTTCACTCACATTATTCGTTGCAGGCACATTAGGAAACTCGAGACACACCACCACGAACGCCCGAACAAATCACCAAGGACATACGTGAACGCCCCGAAGACGAGGCGGCAATACAAGACCGGTTGTGAGGTTGCCCCGACTGGTCCTTGATACGGGCGTGCTTTACGCGGCATTCGATCAAGGCGACACAGAACACCATAAAACTGCCGCCCGTGTCTTCAAAGCCTTAAATCGCTCGCAGAACACCCGTTGCTGACAACTTCATTTTCGGCAACGGAATCTTCGAACATGAAGCGTCCACGTCGCGTTCGAGCCGCCTACTGGCAAATCTTGCACGGTTCGGTTGTAGTGGCTGTGCAGGATTGCGCTGGGTGTTCTACAAGTCGGGCAATTCGAGGTGGGTTGCTGGCTGGTGATGACTGCGTGCAGTTGATTGTCGTGCCGGACAAGTTGCTCGAGTTTCAAGTGCGGAATTCTGGCGGTGAGAAGCGGCGTGATTGCGTCGGTGACAGTCATTCATCATCTGACCGCAGTTTGGTGAGGGTTGCACCAAAAGTGATACCGCTGGCAAACTACGCCACGTCCAGCATCACCCGTTCAAATCGAGCCAATCGCGTCACCGCTCGCGGTTTTTCAGCCAACCAATCCGCCACCCGAATCATGTTCATCGCACAAGCCATCAGCA
>JANOWZ010000257.1:0-7988 GCA_031418155.1 Deinococcales bacterium | reverse complement strand
GGAGGTACAGGTCAAAAGCTGGGCTCGAGAATGCGGGGAATGAGCTCACAGATGCCCAGAAATAGCGTGTTTTAGGGGTTCTCGTGTCAGAATCCGTCTGGATCGATTTAAAACGACAATACGGTCGAAGGAGAAACGCATGGAAGCGAAGAAGTACACGACAATGTTGGGCGATAAACTCTTAACCCTCGAGACGGGCCGGATGGCAAAATTGGTGTCGGGGTCGGTGTTGTTAACGTATGGCGAGACGATGCTGCTGGCGACCGCACAATCTGCGGACCGGGAAAGCACGTTGGATTTCTTGCCGTTGACCGTCGAATTCGAGGAGCGGCATTACGCGGTCGGTAAGATTCCGGGCTCGTTCATGCGGCGCGAGTCACGTCCGGGCAAACGGGCGATCCTCTCGAGTCGGATCACGGACAGGCAGATCAGGCCGTTGTTTCCAAAGAATTTCAGGCGCGAAACGCAAGTGATCATCACGGTGCTGAGTGCGGATCAGCAGAACGCACCGGATGTCCTCGGGCCAATCGCGGCGAGCGCTGCCTTGAGCATCTCTGACATTCCTTGGGCCGGACCTTGCGCCACGGTGCGCGTCGGACGGGTCGGCGGGCAGTACGTGGTCAATCCAACCTTGCAGCAGGTCGCAGAATCGGACCTCGAGATTGTCGTTGCCGGAACCAAAGAGGCCGTGCTGATGGTTGAAGCGGGCGCTCAGGAATTGGGCGAGGATGTCATGGTTGGTGCAATCGAATTTGGATTCGCGCAGATGCAACCGATCATCGCTTTGATCGAACAAATGAAATCAGAAATTGGTCACGCGAAATTCGAATGGAAACCCGCGAAAACCGAAGAGGAAGCCGCCAGCGACAAAGCCGAACTCGAGGTGCTTGCAGGCAAAGCTCGGGCGGCAGGGTTGAAAACCGCGTTGCTGACCAAATCCAAAAAAGAACGCAGCACCAACGTCAAAGCCTTGCGCGACGCGCTGATCGCCGAGATGAACCCAGCCCCAGCCGACGGAGCCGACAAGGAAGCGCTCGAGGCACACGCGAGCCGCACCACCACGCTCAAAAACATTTTTTCCAAAGTCGAACAAACCGAATTGCGCCGCATGGCGCTCGAAGAAAACCTTCGGGCCGACGGACGCAACACCAGCACCGTGCGACCCATCACCATCGAAACCGGCGTGCTGCCACGCACGCACGGCTCGAGCCTGTTCACACGTGGCGAAACGCAAGTCCTTGGAACCGTCACGCTCGGCACGGGACGCGATGAACAAATCATTGACGACCTTGGGCTCGAGGATGGCGAAAAATTCTTGATGCACTACAACTTCCCGCCGTACTCGACCGGCGAAGTCAAACGCCTCGGCGGACAATCGCGCCGCGAAATCGGCCACGGAGTCCTCGCCGAACGCGCCATTCGCAGCGTGCTGCCAAGCTTCGACAGCTTCCCCTACGTGATCCGCGTCGTTGGAGACGTGCTCGAATCGAACGGCTCGAGCAGCATGGCGACCGTTTGCGCGGGCAGCCTCGCCCTGATGGACGCGGGCGTGCCGATCAGCGCACCGGTTGCAGGCGTGGCGATGGGCCTGGTCATGGAAGGCGACAAGTACGCGATCCTGACCGACATCCTCGGCCTGGAAGACGCACTCGGCGACATGGATTTCAAAGTCTGCGGCACCGCCAAAGGCATCAGCGCACTTCAGATGGACATCAAGATCGGCGGCATCACCCCGGCGATCATGCGTGAAGCACTCGAGCAGGCCAAACAAGCACGCCTGCTGATCCTCGAGAAAATGAACGAAGCCATCGCCAACACCCGCGATGAGATGAGCAAGTACGCGCCACGGATCATCACCGTGAAAATCCCAACCGACAAAATCGGCGCGGTCATCGGACCCGGCGGCAAAAATATCCGCGAACTCGAGGCGTTGGGCGCTCAAATCACCATCGAAGAGGACGGCAGCGTGCGCATTTACAGCAACGATCCAGCCGCCGCCGAAGCCGTCCGTGCTCGAGTCGAAGGCGTTTCGCAAGAAGCGAAAGTCGGCGAGGAATACGACGGTACGGTCGTCATGATCAAAGATTTCGGCGCGTTCATCAACCTCTTCCCCGGCAAAGACGGCATGTTGCACATCTCACAGATGAGCGAAGTGCGCGTGGACAGCGTCGAAGATGTCATGAAAGTTGGCGACAAACTGCGCGTGAAGGTGGCGAACATCGATGATCGCGGCAAGGTCGATCTGACCCGACCAGAACTCGAGGGTAAAGTGCCATTCCGGGCAGCGAAACCCAAACCAGCGGGCGGCGGATTCCGAGGCGGAGATCGCGGACCGAGAAGGTAAGAAGAGGGGAAATGGAAGAGGCTCGAGCGTGATGCTCGAGCCTTTTTTGTTGCCAGGAAACGGTTCCGAATTGATTCAGACAAAGTATGGCCCGTTGTAGCATCAACCATGCTTGACAAACGACCTGATGAAATCACACTGACGGATTTGGAGAACCTTGTCACCACTCGTCAGTCTGAAGGACAGCGGTTGGATTTTAAACTTCAAGTCGATCTCAAAGGCGAAGGCAAGAGAGAGTTACTTCGAGACGTTACCTCCTTCGCCAATACCCGAGGCGGTTATTTGGTGATTGGAGTACAAGAAGAAAATGCAGAAGCTGTTGCCTTGCCGGGTATTGATATAGATGATCCCGATGCCGAGGTATTGCGTATAGATTCAATCATCCGTGACAACACCGAGCCAAAATTGTTCGGATTTTTAACTCGCGTTTTTAAACTTCAAACTGGAAAATACGTACTCGTTATCCATCTTCCGAGAAGTTCAAATCCACCACATCGAATGCAAGGAGATCAATTCTTTGCTCGAGGTAGCAATGGGAAGTACCCTTTGAGTGTGGATCAATTACGGCAAGTATTTACACGTGGCGCGAGTCGGCTTGAACGTTTGCAGGTGTTTGTTGAATCTCGTGTTGCACTGGCATCAGGCCCAGAAGGACGCGGACCTGTTCGGTTTTCTGGTGTAAATGGCAGAACCATTGTTCACGTCATTCCGTTGGCATCACTTGAAGGCGAGGTTTCTATTCCAGTTGGAACTGATCTTATGCAACAGGTCAATTCGTATCTTTATCCATATGGTCCAACCCAAGAATGGGATCACGGATACAACGCTGATGGATTGATTTTTCAAAACAGTCGTCAAGATACTCCTACAACTACTACAGGGCATTACACTCAACTTTTTCGGAATGGAATCTTTGAAGGCGGGGATAATGTCATGATTCGGCCCGTTGAATCTGCTAACCAACAACCGATGATTATCACCGGATTGATCGAAGACCAGACTGTGGGATGGATCGAACAAAGTCTTCGGGTACTTCAAAAACTCGAGATTACCCCTCCATATACAATCGCCCTATCAATGATCGGAGTGTCAAATGCAACCATTCCTACAAAATGGGGTGGCTCTCACCGTTCTTCAGCGGTGGGACGTGACGTACTGTTCCTACCTAATGTGACACTTGAGGATTTGACAGGTTTAACTGGCGAAAATTTGAATGGTGTGAATATCTTGGGGACCATAGGAAATAAGCTCAAACCAATCTTTGATGCCCTCTGGCAGTCCTGTGGTTATCCAGGATCACAAAATTACCCAGACGGAAACTGGAAACGTCCAACGTAATTCAGAATTTCATCTGGTGTCCGAAAACATCCAATCACACCTCCTCGAGCCTCAAATCCCACATCTTCAAAACCCGAAAAACGCGACACTGAACCCATGACCCTGAAACCCTCCGCAGACATTGAAAAGCGGCTCGAAGCTGCGGCTCAAGCTCGAGGTGTCTCAGAACAAACCCTGGTCGAACAGGCTCTCGTCATGCCCCGCGTGCGTCGCACGACGCATTCCTGATCCAGCCGCGCCGCAACGCCAACGGGTTTGCGATTCCCAGTTTTGTCGGCAGCGTCGCCAGTGATGATCCAAGCTGGATTGACGAGCATGAGAATCCTCTCTGGAATAGTTGAAATCTCGAACTTCAAATCAATCCTGCCGCCCGTCAATCTCGAGGCTGCACCGTTGGGTTCAAATCGGCTCCAGTTGCAGCAAAAAGCCAGGTCTTCGAGCCACTCCGGGCCTGATTTGCACCTTGTCATCCTCCCGGTTGTCCCGGTGGTATCCTTGAGCCATTCCAACAGGTTCACGGAGGCTCGAGCATGGGAGTGCAAGCGCGGTTAAACCGGTTGATGGCCTCAGATGGCAAATGCTTTGACGTGGCGATTGACCACGGTTTTTTCGGTGAGGGCGCATTCCTGGCGGGCATTGAGGACATCGCTCGAGCCGTCGATACGGTGGTCAGTGCCGCGCCGGACGCGGTGCAACTCACCATCGGCAATGCGCGGTACTTGCAGTCGAAACCCGGAAAGCACAAACCGTCACTTGTCTTGCGCACCGACATCGCCAATGTTTACGGCTCGAGTTTGCCGAGCACACTTTTTTCGGAGATGATCGATTCGCCGGTTGAGCAGGCGTTGCGCCTCGATGCCGCCTGCGTGGTCGTGAACCTCTTCATGCTGCCAGGTCAACCCGACGTTCATCGGGCGTGCATCAAGAACATCTTGCGCCTCAAACCAGAATGCGAACGTGCCGGAATGCCACTGATGATCGAACCGCTGGTGATGCAACCCAACTCGAGCAAGGGTGGGTACATGGTCGATGGCGACCTCGAGAAAATCGTGCCGCTTGTGCGCCAAGCCGTCGAGTTGGGCGCAGACGTGATCAAGGCCGACCCGTGCGATGATGCCAGCCAATACCATCAAGTGATCCGCATTGCGGGCAGCATTCCCGTCCTCGTGCGAGGCGGCGGGCGGGCTCCCGATCAGGAAATCCTCGAGCGCACCTTTGAAGTCATGCAACAGGGCGCGATGGGCATTGTCTACGGGCGCAACGTGGTGCAACACGCGAACCCGGCAGGTATGACCAAGGCGTTGATGGCGATTGTTCATGACGGCGCGAATCCAAAACAGGCCGCGAAATATTTGGGTGTACCCAAGGCCAAGAAATGACTCGAGAGTTGCATTTTGGCGTGATCGGTTGCGGCTTGATGGGCCGCGAATTCGCCAGTGCCGCCGCACGTTGGATGCACTTGCTCGAGGCTCCGGCCAGACCGGTGATCGTTTCGGTGTGTGACACGAATCCAAATTTGACCGCGTGGTTTGCCAACAATTTCTCTAGCGTTACTCAGGTCACAACCGACTATCACGAGATGCTCGAGAATCCGGAGGTCAATGCGATTTACTGCGCGGTGCCGCACAACTTGCACGAACAGTTTTACACCGACATCATCAAAGCCGGAAAGCATTTGCTCGGCGAAAAACCGTTCGGCATGGACAGCCAACAAAATGCTGCGATCATGCAAGCAATTCTCGAGAACCCCAACGTGACCGTGCGCTGCTCGAGCGAATTTCCGTTCTATCCCGCCGCCAACAAAATCTTTCGCATGGCCGAATCTGGCACGTTTGGTCGGATCATCGAAGTGGAAGCGGGCTTTCATCACTCGAGCGATCTGGACCCGAACAAAGCGATCAATTGGAAACGCATGATTGCCATCAATGGCGAGTACGGCGTGATGGGTGACCTCGGATTTCACACCTGTCACATGCCGTTTCGTTTGGGTTGGCTGCCAACAGATGTTCGCGCTGTCCTGTCGAATATCGTCACTGAACGCCCCGACTCGAGCGGAAACCTTGTGCCGTGTGAAACCTGGGACAACGCGCAATTGCTGACTCGAGTCGCGCATGATGGGTACGAATTCCCGATGACGCTTTCGATGAAACGCATCGCGCCTGGGGAAATGAACACCTGGTTCATTCGCATCATTGGCACCAAAAACTCGGCAGAATTTTCCACGAAATTTCCAAAAACCTTGCGCACCATGCCGTACTCGAGCGGGCAAGCTCAGGCGTGGCACGAGTTGGACACTGGGTACGAACCGCCTTACGCCACGATCAGCGGCGGCATCTTCGAGTTCGGATTGACCGATTCAATCCTGCAAATGTGGGCCGCATTCTGCGATGAAACCAGTGGCAACACGCCCAAGTTTCAATGCGCCACCCCGACCGAGGCCGCCGTCAGCCACAAGCTTTTCACCGCCGCCCTCGAGTCACAAAGAACCGGAAACACCATCAAGCTCGATTTCTAAACCGTAGGGGCGAACTCATCATGCACCACATGTATTACATGACGTTCGCCCAAACGACAGCGAGGAGGCCCAACCTTGAGTGCCACCGCCACCATTCCGAAACCCAAAGCCAAAAAACTCGAGGTCGCGGATGCCAACGCGCTCGAGGTCGTCAGTGCTGGCATCGTCGTGGCCGATTGCGTGGCGCGACCGGTGCTGAAAAATCCTGAACCGGGCAGGCTCGAGTTGGTCGATTCGATTGGTTTGTACTCCGGTGGCAGCGCGGCCAGCACGGGCTACGGCTTGGCACGCTTCGGCATCAAAACAGCGGTGGTTGGTCGCGTTGGCTTCGATGGCTTCGGTGATTTCCTGGTCAACGAGGCGCAACGTCACGGTGCAGACTCGAGCCTGTTGATTCGTGATGTGAGTGCGGAAACCTCCGCATCACTGGTAATCGTTGATGGTGAAGGCGAACGCAGTTTTATTCACGCGATTGGTGCGAATGCGAACCTTGTGCCGTCGGACATTCCGCTCTCAATCTTGAAGGCTCGAGGCGCAAAAATCTTGCATGTGGCTGGAACCTTCGCCTTGCCGAGCATGGACGGCACAGATGGCGCACCAACTCGAGACTTGTTCAAGCAGGCGCAAAAGTTGGGTTTCATCACCTCGCTCGATTGCGTTTGGGATGCTCGAGGACGATGGGCCGAAATCGTCCGGCCCGTCTTGCCATTCACGGATATTTTTTGTCCCAGCATCCACGAAGCTCGAGCCATCGCAGGATCACCAGCAAGCGCAACGCCACGAGAAATCGCCGAACAACTATTCATGATGGGCTTGCGCAAAATTGTGGCCTTGAAGATGGGACCGGAAGGTTCATTCGTCATGACCTGCGATGGTGAACAGCATTTTGTCGGCATTCTCGAGGTGCCAAGCATTGACGGCACGGGTTCAGGTGATGCGTTCATCGCGGGATTTCTGGCCGGTCAGGTCAAAGGGAAAAGCATTCTCGAGTCACAAAAGTTGGGCAACGCGGCGGGCGCGATGTGCGTTTCGCACCGTGGTGCGATGCCAGGGATCACGAATTGGGCTGATCTCGAGGCGATGGCGGCACGGCTGTAATTGAAGCAGATCAACCGGTTCCCGCGAGTGTGATCTCAAGCGTCTGATCAACAAAGCTGTAGCTTTCAAGACGCTCAAACGTTTTTCTTTTGTATTTGTGCGTCAAGCAGACAAGTTCTTCGTTTGATGAACGCTTCAGCAGAAATTCAATGCCGTCAATCCGAATCGCTACGGATAGGCTCGAGCCTGTTGGAATGTGGAGAGACATCCCCGGCTTGATCACGCCTGAAACAATGTGACCAGCCATTACGCTAAGTTTGCGAGCCTCAAAGTACAAAAGCTCGCTGACCAAAAACTGAATTGCTGCCGGTTCTTGAGTCACTTCAATCCGCTGCCAAGCTCGAGTGACCATTCAAACTCGCCGCTTCATGTCCACCGAAATCCGTGCCCGCTTCCACTCCCTCGAGTGAAACGGTTGGAAAAACATCGGCGAACAGTCCGCGTAAATCGGCAACGGTGGAAACCTGCACCGCTTTGGCCCGCACTTGTGATGCGCCGGGGAAACCTTTGAAGTACGCGCCGAGTTGTCCGCGCATTTGTCGCATCCCAACGTTCTCGCCGTACCAGGCCACGTTCAGGAGCGCGTGCCGAAACGCGAGGCGAACAATCTCGTGCGTCTCGAGGGCGCGTCCACCCAGAATCTCGGCGAAGATCCAGGGGCGGCCAATCGCGCCGCGTCCGATCATCACGCCG
>JANOWZ010000256.1:0-4809 GCA_031418155.1 Deinococcales bacterium | reverse complement strand
GATGTTCTCAGAGGTCCCATCGGACTCTCGCCAGGCTACTGCGGGGTTTCCGCTCGAGTCCAAGGCCAGGGAAGGAAAGGAGGCTTTTTGAATGGGGTTGGCATCGAGAACGCCACCGACCGGTGCGAACCCAGGCGTGATCGCCACGTTGACCAGCAGGCTGTTGGACTCCTTGCTATTGCCCGACGTGTCGGTCGCCACGGCGCTGTAGCTTTTCTTCCCGCTCTGGGCCGCTTTGAAATCCACCTTCCAGGTGTACGGGGCGGTGCCGACCACGCCCAGCCTGCTCGAGCCCTCGAAAAACTCGACCTTCTCGAGACCGCGATCATCGGTGGCGAACGCGGTCAGGGTGATCGGACCCGAGAAGCGCACCTCTGTGACCGAACTGCTCAGGCGCACGGTGGGCTTGATCGTGTCTGGGGTTGGGTTGGGATTCGGGTTGCCGGTGCCAAGACAGGCGACCAGAAAAGTCAACAAGCCCAACAAGACGAAATGTTGAAGTGCAGTTTTCACACGGACCTCCCCGTTGTGCTGTGCAAACTCGAGCCTGAACTGTGCTGTGCAAACTCGAGCCTGAATCATTCGCCCCTCAGCGCCGCCCAGGATTGCTGGCGATCCGAACTCGAGTTCGCAACTGGTGTTGCGTTTGAACGCTTTACCTTGGACGGCCTCGAGCCAAATTGAGAACTCGAGGCCGTCACCCGAACTTACGGTCCAGCGTTGATCGAAGCGATCAGTGCTTGCGCCGAGGCGGTCAGAACAGCCGCAGTGCTACGGTCAATCCCATAGGGAAAGGGCGGTTGTGAATTCACCACGCTGATGAACTGGCTCAGGTAGGCCAATGTCGCCGGTTTGGAAACGGTAAGGTTGGCCTGAGCAGCAACCAGGATGTTCAGCAGTTGACCTTTGAGTGCTGGATTGATGACGAACGACAGGTTGACTTGGTTGATCAGGTTCGCAATCCCTTGGCTGGCCGAAATCACCGTGTAACTGGCCGAGGCCGTGGCTGTGTTACCCGCGAAGTCCTTGGCGGTACAGGTGACGCTGAAACTTCCGACCTGGGCCGTGGTGGCCGCAGTGCAGTCTCGAGAGACCACGCCCAAAAGGTTGTCCGAGGCGTTGGGCGTGACGGTTGCGCTCAGGTACTTCAAGACCGGGTTTGGGCTGACGGTTGGGCGGAGGATCGGTTTGGTCGCATCGCGTTTAATCGTGACCGTCTTTTGGGTCGTGCCGCCCCCGTTGATGGCCGAACAGGTGAACGTGATGCCGGACGTGTCCGAGTTGACGGTGCGCGATTCGCAGCCGCTCGCGGTGGTGATCACGGAACCGTTGTCCACCAGCGACCAGTTGAGGGTGACGTTGCTGGTGTACCAGCCGTTGGTGCCGAGCGTGCCGCCCAGAGCCGGGTTGAGGGTCGGCGGGATGATGGTGTTGACCACCTGCCTCGCCAACCGAATTTGGCCGCCGGAAGTGCCGTAGGCGATGACCGCATTGCCATTGCCGTCGAGGGCCAACGAGGGTTTGGTCGCGTAGCCCGCGCCAACAGAGTCCACGATCTGGGAGATGTTGCCGCTGCTGCAATTCGCGTCGCCACATTGCAGCCATTTGAGGGTCCCGGTGGTTGCATCCCCGTGAGCGATGACCGGTTTGCCAGAGGCCGTCAGTTTCAGCGAAGGAAAGTTTCCGACATCTCCTGCGGTGTCCACAGCCTTGATGAAGTTATCGTACGAGCAATTGGTTCTACTACAATGGACCACCTTGAGGTCTTTGTTGGTTGCCTCGTAGTAGGCCATCACCGGGCGGCCAACGGAGTCGAGAACGAGCGAGGGGGACCGGGCCACGATTGCGCCACCATCCACGGTTACGGTGCTATCAGTGTCGCTCGAGCAGTTGGCGTTGCTGCAATGCACCAGTTTGAGGCTGTAATTGGGATTGGAATTGCCAAGGGTTCCGTTGAAAGCGTAGCCGATCACCGGATTGCCGCTGGCATCCAAGGCCAACGAAGTGTCACCAATGAACAAATCCAAGTAAGACACGCTTCTGGTCGCACAGTTAACGTCGTTGCAATGATCGACCACATGATTTTGATCGGCGACCTCATAACTGAGGACCGGCTTGCCAGCGGCATCCAACACGAGTGAGCTATGTTCTGGACCGGGGAAGCTGCCCCCAAGGTCCTGGTAGATGTTGCCGCCCGAGCAATTGGCGTTCCCGCAATGCACCAGCTTGAGACCACCGACGGATCTGTCATCGGCAGACCTGTAGCTGATCACTGGGCGTCCACCGGCATCCAAGACCAATGTGTTGTATCGCCCGCTGTAGCTACCGTCCACCTTCTGGATGAGGTTCCCGCTCGAGCAGATGGTGTCACCGCAATGCACCAGCATCAGATCACCACCGGCCCTCGAGTAACTGATCACTGGGCGGCTGTTCGCGTCCAAGACCATTGAAACTTCCCCTCCTCGATACCCGCCGAGGTCCACCGTCACAATGTTCCAGGCCAGCCCCTGGGCGCTCAACCTCGAGTCGGTCTGATCCGGTCCAGTCTTATCCGAGCCAGTCTGATCCGGGCTGGTCTGAACCAGTTCGGTCGGAGCTTGTACAGATGACTCAGGATTGGTCTGACCGCACGCCATCAAAAACGCCACCGCACCCAACAACACCAAATGAACTGATTTCATGATTCCCCCTTCAATCCTTCACTGCGAATTGTGTTCGGCCTCGAGCTAAACGGTCTAAAAAGCCCATACACCTTTTTCTGCAACCTCGAGCCTGCAAGTCTCAACCTTGCTTTGCTTCCCTTTCCCTGACCGCCGTGGCGAACTCGAGTCCGCAACTGGCGCAATACCGGGCATATGGACTCGTGATCGGCGTGCCACACGATGGGCATCCCTCGAGCATCGGCGTGCCATCGTTGATGCAGTACTGCTCGCTGGTGCTGGCTGGCACCACACGAAAGCAACGCATGCATAAGCGGAAGCGAAGTGTTTTCCTGGCCTCCCAATCGATCTCGGCATCTGGCATTCCCCAACCCCCTTTGAGGGTCAGGTTAAGTGCAGGCCGGACAGATGGAAGTCACAAAATCAGGCACTTTTGCCGGTGAGCGGCTCGAGGAAGTCCATCCAGCGTCCAGGTAAAACTTCACCAATCTCGAGCCAGGGTTCACACACCCCGTCATTGCTCCGAGCAAATCCCAGGTGGTTCACCATCATTTGAAGGGTTCGGTCAAGACGATCACCGTTCCAGCACTCGAGACGCTACCAAGCATGGCTCGAACCCGGTACATCGCATTGGGAATCGAAGGTTTGTACGTCGCGGAAGTCGCAGGCGCGGGCACCTTCATTGGCTGCCCCCACTTTTTATTAAGGTTATTAAGGTCTTGAATTTCGATCACGTAGTCGCTTGCTCCATCCACGGCATCCCAAGTGAAGGTCACACTTACACTACTGACGGCTTGCACCTTGACTCGCGGATCAACCAGTTTGCCTGGACGTGCGAGGCTGAGGGAGTACGCCAGTTGAGCGACATTGCACATCGAATCTCCTGGACCGGAGTACCATCCACTCACTCGTAGCACGTATTGCCCTTCGTTCGGAACGGCCACTTCGAGTCTCAATTCCGCGTTCTGGTCCTGAGGGACACGTCTGCCCGTATCACCAACGACAATGCCATCCGAATCAACCACCTCGAGTCGAGGTTCCAGAGAATGTCCAGAGGAGCGCTTGAGGGTAAATTGGATGCGATCAAATGCCGATGCAGCAAACTTGAAATGATCCGGCGCGTCCTTTTGGCGCAGGGTGGCATCCAGTTTTACACCGATGGGGGCTGCCGTTGCGACGGAATCGTTTGGCTTGAAGGCATCGTCAGGCAAAGCTTTTTCGTAACCGAAACTGCCTTCCTTGCATTCGAAGACGCTGGAAAGGTCCAGGCAAGAACTGAGCAACAGCGGAGTGATAACCAGGCAAACCAGCGATGGCAAGACGAAACGACGAGCAGCCGCTTTCTGAATCAACACCATAGGAATCTGACGTCGGAAAAACATAGATGCCTCCTTTGGCTCGAGCTTTGGACCCCCGAACGAGCCTTCCTTCGAAGGTCAGGTTAGGTGAGGGTCGATTAGATCGAAGTCACAAAATCAGGCCGTTTTGCCGGTGGGCATCTCGAGGAAGTCCGTCCAGCGTTCCGGCAAGACTTCACCAATCTCGAGCAAGTTTGTGCGAGCACGGGCATAGGTGCTTTTCAGGTTCTTGTGGTTGTCACTGGTCCGCAACGCCCGCAAGGTCAAACGCAGGCCCTTGAGGTCATACGGGTCGGCAGCGCACAACAGGCGACCAACTCGCACAGCTTCGGTCGGATCGGTCTCGAGCAGGGTTTCAGCACGGTTGCGCAACGCCAGGTGCAAGGTTTCACGCACGGTTTCGCCAGCAATCTATGATGCCGGTCAAGTTGCGCGTCTCGACCATCATTTGAAAACGCGCCACCAACCCCCGAGTTGAAGTGCGAACGTCGTTGGGCAACGTTTCAAACAACGCTTTGGCCTCTTCGGATTGATGCGGGGCCAGGAATGCCACGAACTCGAGCGTGACGGCTGGATCGCTGTTGCCCTCGAGTGCCACTCGGTACAGTTTTTGTGCCTGACGCAGATCAGTGGCGGTCAGTTCGCGGGCTGCCTCGAGCGCCAACTGAGTGCGATCTGATCCGCTCGAGTATTCGACGGCCAAAGCCAACCAACGTCCGGGCGTGTTCGAGGCTTCGGCTGCCCGCGTCAGCCATTCGAGCGAACGTTCCGGCCCAAGTTGCGCATCCGCA
>JANOWZ010000255.1:0-2965 GCA_031418155.1 Deinococcales bacterium | reverse complement strand
TTTCGTGTGCGCTCGAGGAACCAGACTGCGTTGCAACAAGTCATCCCACAACGCACGCAATCGCATCTCGAGGTCATCGGCCTCTGCGGGCGTGAGGTGCACGGTCGTCCACGAATTCCACAAACCGCAGGCCATGACCGGCAGGATGTCCACGTCCGGGGGCGGTGTGGGCGTGAAATCCACACTGACCACATCCGAGCCGCGCAAGTGGATCACGGTGCCGCCGCGCTCGGCGTCGGGCAAGGCACGATGTGTTCCAGCGATGAAATCCGCAATGAATTCTTCTTGCAAACTGGCTTGCGTCTCGCGCATCAACGCTTCCGGGGTTTCCAAGCTCGAGACTGCGAACGGCACGTAAAAGCGTTCACTGACTGCGCTGTACACTTTGCGCGTGTGCCCAGTGCGTTCACCTGCGGACACGTCCAGCAAACCCCACTGCACGAAGCGCTCCACGTGATACCGCAAGGTGGTTGGGCTGACCTCGAGCCTCCGCGCGGCCTCCGCGAGCGTGCGCTGTTGCCCGATGAACACCGCGAAAAACCGAAACACTTGCGGGTTCAGCAGCGCGTCTGCGGCCTCCGAGCGTGTGATCCAGTACCAATCGTTCATCGGCCCAATATTACGCGCATCGCCCAAACCTTGGGGTGGGCTTGGTTAGCAATCGAGACCTTCTGGGGTGTTTTCCAGTGCCCAAGTGCGAATCGCGTCCAGGGCGGGGCGGAAGGCTTGGCCTTTGCTGGTGAGTTCGTAACTGGTTTTGGGCGGGATGCTGCTGTGAACCGTGCGGGTGAGAATGCCCTCGTTCTCGAGCAGTTGCAGGCGTTGCGAGAGCGTGGTGGTGTTGACGTTTTGGGCCAAGCGTGAAAGTTCGTTGAAACCAATCGGACCGCCCATCAGGACGCTGATGATGTGCAGCACCCATTTTTCGTTCAAGAGGTTGATGGTTCTGAAAAAGGCCCTCTTTTCTTGAGGGGCGCAGATTGGGGCGTTGCTGGCTTCAGTCATGGCTCGAGTGTAGCAGATCGAGCAGAGTACGTATTAATTTCGACTACTTGATTTTATAGAGTACATAGGATACTGTTGCTTAAATCCAATCCCGGCCCACCCGCACAGTCACATCAGACAGTCACATCGCAAAGGGAGCAACCATGAACACGAACCTGACTGACAAAACCATCCTCGTCACCGGCGGCACGAGCGGCATCGGCAAGCACACCGCCATCGGCCTTGCCAAACTTGGCGCGCGCGTGATCGTCACGGGACGCGACTGCACACGCGGACTCGAGGGCGTGACCGAAATTCAACGCACCAGCGGCAACCAAAATGTTCACCTGTTGCTCGCGGACCTCTCAACCATCCACCGCGTGCGACAACTCGCCAGAGACTTCAAAACACAATTCGACCGCTTGGATGTCCTCGTCAACAACGCTGGATTGCTCGAAGGTCAACGCCGCCAAACCAGCGATGGACTCGAGGCGCACTTCGCAGTCAACGTGGTCGCGCCGTACCTGCTGACGCTCGAGTTGCTGGCGTTGCTGCAAATCAGCCGTGGCCGTGTCGTCAACCTCAACGGCGGCATGCCGTTTGGTCAGATTGACTTGGGCAACATGCAGGCCGAAAAATCCTTCGAAGGATTGCGCACGTACAGCCACAGCAAAATGCTGATGACCGCAGCGAGTCTTGAGTTGGCACGCAGAATCTCCGGCACGGGCATCACTGTGAACGTCGTCTATCCGGGCGGCGCATCCACCGCCATGACGCAAGCGATGACACCAACCATGCTGCCCGGATTCATGCGGCCCTTTTGGGCGATTTTCTCGAGCATCATGCAAAAACAGGACGGTGGGGCGGGCGCAGCCAAGGCCGCACACTCGAGCATCATTGCCGCCAGTAGCAACGAACTTGCAGGAAAAACGGGATTGATGCTCGGCACGAACGGCAAGATCAGCAAACCGCACGCCAGCATCCGTGACCCGCACAACCAACAGGCGATCTGGCAGACGCTCGAGTTCACCACAGGTGCAGGGCTCGAGCCGAACCAGCAGGTTTCCTCGAGTGCCCCGTTGAGGTTTGCATGAACGCCACGCGCATCATTTTTGGCATTTTGCAAGCCTTGATCGGCACAGTGATGCTGCTTTCCGGCACGTTCAAACAACTCAACCATGCCCGATTTGAAACCAGCTTCGCGCCCTTGGGTGTCCCCGCCTGGACGATTGCACCGACCGGCATCATCGAAATCATCGCAGGCATCCTGATCCTCTCGGGCTTCTGGCTGGCACGAAACGCTTTGTTCGGCACGTTGATCTCGAGCGTTACCATGCTTGGCGCATCATTGACGCATTTGCGCGTCGGTGACATCTTGCCGAGCGGGGAAACTGAAGGTGTGCTTCCAGCAGCGATGCTGCTGCTGGTTTCGCTCGTGGTCCTCGCGCACCGTTGGCGCACAACACAAGTGAGGACATGAGCATCGCCCTGATCGTGCTCAAGCTGTTTCTCGGGCTGGGTTTTGCAATTGCCGCTCACCTCGAGCATCATCTGGCCGCGCTTCACGCCTTTTTTCGCTGCACTGCTGGCGGTCAGCACCTTGATCGCCGTGTACCTGCTCAGCATTCATGCCGATCCCTCTGGCTCATTCCTACCGTGGTGCTCGCATTGATTGGCGTGACCATCTACCTTCACTCGCAAAGCAACTGAAAAACCGCCATCGTCGCCGGTTGCTGATATCGAGTTCTGGGACCAGCGGGTTAAAAATCATCTCAGACATGCGTTGATCCTACGTGGGCAGTGTGGGCCGGTCATCGGTCAATTCGCGTAGTTGGTGCTCGAGCAATTGCAGCAGAACCCACCTTGACATTCTCAAGCTTTCCTGTACACTCGAGCGTGCTGCCCATTTTGGGTCGCTTTATTCAAGTTTTACCACCGGGGGTTCAAGCTCCCGGCCTTGTCGCGTCAACCATGATTGGCA
>JANOWZ010000254.1:0-9050 GCA_031418155.1 Deinococcales bacterium | reverse complement strand
TTTCGTGTGCGCTCGAGGAACCAGACTGCGTTGCAACAAGTCATCCCACAACGCACGCAATCGCATCTCGAGGTCATCGGCCTCTGCGGGCGTGAGGTGCACGGTCGTCCACGAATTCCACAAACCGCAGGCCATGACCGGTAGGATGTCCACGTCCGGGGGCGGTGTGGGCGTGAAATCCACACTGACCACATCCGAGCCGCGCAAGTGGATCACGGTGCCGCCGCGCTCGGCGTCGGGCAAGGCACGATGTGTTCCAGCGATGAAATCCGCAACGAATTCTTCTTGCAAACTGGCTTGCGTCTCGCGCATCAACGCTTCCGGGGTTTCCAAGCTCGAGACTGCGAACGGCACGTAAAAGCGTTCACTGACTGCGCTGTACACTTTGCGCGTGCGCCCAGTGCGTTCACCTGCGGACACGTCCAGCAAACCCCACTGCACGAAGCGCTCCACGTGATACCGCAAGGTGGTTGGGCTGACCTCGAGCCTCCGCGCGGCCTCTGCGAGCGTGCGCTGTTGCCCGATGAACACCGCGAAGAACCGGAACACTTGCGGGTTCAGCAGCGCGTCTGCAGCCTCCGAGCGTGTGATCCAGTACCAATCGTTCATCGGCCCAATATTACGCTCATCGCCCAAACCCGAATTGCAGCCAGGGCAACTGCAAAGTCGTTGGCTCGAGAAATCCGAGTCTAATCTAATGTTTTGGCGAGGGCGTTGCATGCATCACGTCCCACGTGTGTTACACGATACCCCTACGAAAAACAGATGAAATGTAGGTGCGAAGCGACCCAAGCCCGAAGGTGCTGGTGCGGGGTCAAGAAGCATGCTTCGCCCGACGAAGCGAGGATCAATTCAGCCCAAAGTCCAGACCCACCCTGACTTGGCCATTGCCCTGCAATTGCAGCAAAACCCACCTTGATATTCTCGAGATTTCCTGTACACTCGAGCGTGCTGCCCATTTTGGGTCGCTTTATCCAAGTTTTACCACCGGGGGTTCAAGCTCCCGGCCTTGTCGCGTCAACCATGATTGGCAATGACCGGCTCGGAGTTTTCGGCTGCGGCGTGTTTTAGGAAGCCTAACACTTCAGAGCGGCTCGAGATGTGAGGTCTCGAGATCAGGCCCAAAAATCGTGTTGAACGCACTTATTTGACACAGGGCCGGAGGGGTTTGAATGGCAAAAGAGATCAGGCGTTTCGGTAAGATCGAGGAGATTATTCCGCTGCCAAAGCTCGTTGAGCTTCAGATTGGCAGTTTCGATCATTTTTTGCAAAAAGGCAAAACGGCCCCAGAACGCGGCGATGATGTAGGGTTGCAGGGCGCGTTTAAAGAAATCTTCCCGATTGACGAATCAGACCGCAATAAAACCGGCGGTTTGGTCTTGGATTTCCTCGAGTACGAAATTGGTGAGCCCGGTCGTGGCCCCGAAGAGTGCCGCGAGAAGGATCTGACGTACCAGGCCCCGTTGTACGCGAAACTGCAATTGATTCACCGCGACACCGGTTTGATCAAAGAGGACAAGGTTTTCTTGGGCGATTTGCCGTTGATGACCGAAGAGGGTTCGTTCATCGTTAACGGTGCGGACCGCGTGATCGTTTCGCAGATTCACCGCAGCCCTGGCGTGTACTTCACCGCCGGGTATCGCGGCACGCGCAAGGTGTATGCCGGTGCGATCATTCCGATGCCGAAGCGTGGCCCGTGGATCGAACTCGAGTTCACCGCCGCCGACGTTCTGGAAATGAAGGTCAACAAGCGCAAATTCCCGGTCACGATGCTCTTGCGCGTTCTGGGCATGACGGATGAAGCGATTCGCGCTTTGTTCAGCGAGTTCGGCGATGTCCTCGAGCCAACCTTTGCCGATGACAAAACCACCGGCATGGGCACGGACGAGGCTTTGATGCGTCTGTTCACGATTTTGCGTCCGGGCGACCCACCCAAGCGCGACAAGGCGATCTCGTACCTTGAGTCGTTGCTGGCCGATCCGAAGCGTTACGATTTGGGCGATGCTGGCCGTTACAAGATGAACACGAAGTTGGGTATTGAGGATCAGGACAAGACGCTCTTGACCTACAACGCCACCGAGCAGAAATTCTCGGATTCGGGTTTGATCGCCACGATCCGTTACCTGCTCTCCTTGACGGCGGGAATGCCCGGATTTGAAGAGGACGACATCGATCACCTCGGCAACCGTCGCGTTCGGACCGTCGGCGAGTTGTTGTCCGATCAGTTCCGTGTCGGTTTGGGCCGCATGGCTCGAGGGGTGCGCGAACGCATGTTGCTCGGCAACCCGGATGCGGCCACGCCACAGAAACTTGTGAACAACCGCCCCATCGTCGCGGCGATGCGCGAGTTCTTCGGACGCTCGCAACTCTCGCAGTTCAAAGACCAGATCAACCCGCTGGCCGAACTTCGCCACAAGCGCCGCATTTCCGCACTCGGACCTGGCGGTTTGACCCGTGAACGCGCCGGTTTCGACGTTCGTGACGTTCACCGCACGCATTACGGACGCATCTGCCCGATTGAAACGCCGGAAGGCGCGAACATTGGATTGATCTCGAGCCTCGCCTCGTACTCAAAGGTCAACCCGCTCGGCTTCATTGAGGCCCCGTACCGCAAGGTGATCAAGGGCAAAGTCACGCACGATGTGGTGTACATGACTGCGCACCAAGAGGACAAGCACACGATTGCGCAGGCGAACACCGAACTCGATGGCGCGACCCTCGTCGGTCAAGTCGTCGCCCGTCGTCGCGGTGATCCGTTCATCGTGGACTCGAGCGAAGTCGATTACATGGACGTTTCCCCGAAGCAAATCGTTTCGATCTCGACTTCGTTGATTCCGTTCCTCGAGCATGACGATGCGAACCGTGCGCTGATGGGATCGAACATGCAATCCCAAGCCGTGCCGCTCGTTCGCGCAGAACCGCCAGATGTCGGTACAGGCGTGGAAGAACGAATTGTCTTGGATTCCGGCACTGCCGTCTCGAGCGACATTGAGGGTGAAGTCATCGAAGTTGATGGCGATCACGTCATCGTGCGTCAAGCGAACAAGAACGTCAAAGAATTCAAACTGACGCGCTTCCAACGCTCGAATATGGGCACGAACAACGATCAACGCCCCATCGTTAAGGTCGGCGATAAGGTCAAACCTGGCACGATCCTGGCCGACGGTCCAGCCTCGCTCGGTGGTCGTCTCGCCTTGGGTCAGAACATCACGATTGCGATCATGCCGTTCGACGGCTTCAACTTTGAAGACGCGATCTGCATTTCCGAATCCTTGATCCGCAAAGATTTCTACTCGAGCGTTCACATCGAAAAGCACGAGAAGGAAGCCCGCGACACGAAACTCGGGCCAGAAAAAGTCACCCGAGACATCCCGGGTTTGTCCGAGGCTGCACTGCGCGACCTTGATGAGGACGGCATCGTTCGGATCGGCGCGGAAGTCAAACAGGGCGATATCCTGGTCGGCCACACCAGCTTCAAAGGTGAAACCGAACCAACCCCGGAAGAACGTTTGCTGCGTTCGATCTTCGGCGAGAAGGCTCGAGAGGTCAAAGACACTTCCTTGCGCGTGCCATCCGGTGAGGGCGGCGTTGTCATTCGTACCGTGCGTTTCAAGCGCGGCGAGGACGGCGTGGACTTGAAACCAGGCGTGCGCGAAATGATCCGCACCTACGTCGCGCAGCGCCGCAAGTTGCAGGTCGGCGACAAGCTTGCCAACCGTCACGGAAACAAAGGTGTCGTCTCCAAGATTCTTCCACCGGAAGACATGCCATTCCTGCCGGACGGAACGCCAGTCGATCTCGTTTTCAATCCGCTCGGTGTGCCAAGCCGCATGAACCTCGGGCAGATTTTTGAAACGCACTTGGGCGAAGTGGCCCGTCGTCTCGGGGTCAGCTTCGTCACGCCAGTTTTCGATTCGGCAACCGAAGAACAAATCAAAGAACTCCTGGTCAGCACCGCCAAGGAAGCCCTGGACGATTACACCGCTCGAGGCTTCACAGTCGATAAGCGCGACCGCAGCGTGCTCGAGCGAGCCGTCAAACTCGGCGTGATCACGGACGCGAGCGACACCGACAAAGCCAAGATTGATCTGGCCCGCACCGGCAAGACTGTTTTGTACGACGGACGCAGCGGCGAACCGGTCGAAGGCCCAGTCGTTGTCGGCACGATGTACGTCTTGAAGCTTTACCACATGGTCGAAGACAAGATGCACGCCCGCAGCACCGGACCTTACTCGCTGATCACGCAACAACCACTGGGCGGTAAAGCGCAATTCGGTGGTCAACGCTTCGGCGAGATGGAAGTCTGGGCGCTCGAGGCTTACGGCGCAGCGCACACCCTGCAAGAAATCCTGACGCTCAAATCCGACGACATCGAGGGCCGCGACGATGCCTACCAAGCCATCGTCAAGGGTGATGAAGTCAAAGATGCCAGCATCCCGGAAAGCTTCAAGGTTCTGGTCAAAGAGCTTCACAGCCTCGGCCTGGACGTGCAAGTGCTGGACGAACACGACAAGAACGTGGACATCTTCGAAGGGATGATGCCGCGCCGCTAGGCGAACATCACTCGAGCCGGATGACTCGAGTTACAGCCAGTCTTCACCACCAAGCCCACCTCTCCCCAAGGAGAAAAAATGCGCGATTTCAGTAAAGTCAGAATTCAGCTTGCCAGCCCGCAGAAGATCCGTGATTGGAGCTTCGGCGAGGTCGAGAAGCCCGAAACGATCAACTACCGCACGCTCAAACCGGAGCGCGACGGGTTGTTTGACGAACGCATCTTCGGACCTGAAAAGGATTACGAGTGCGCCTGCGGCAAATACAAGCGTCAACGCTACGAGGGCAAAGTCTGCGAGCGTTGCGGTGTTGAGGTCACGAAGGCCGTCGTGCGGCGCTACCGCATGGGTCACATCGAACTCGCCACGGCAGCCGCACACATCTGGTACGTCAAGGACATTCCCTCGAAGATCGGCACGCTGCTGGACTTGAGCGCCGGTCAACTCGAGCAGGTGTTGTATTTCGCCAAGTACATCGTCACGGATGCAAGGGACGCGATGAAGGATGGTCGCCCTTTGCGTCGCGGCGAGTTGCTGAGCGACGAGGAGCACCGCGAGTTGCGGATCGGTAAGCAGGAAACCTACAGCCTGCCGGTCGGCACGCAGGCCGAAGTGCGCGACGGCGATTTTGTGACCAAGGCCCAAAAGCTCGGCGGTAACGTCGCAGCCAAAATGGACGGCTTGGCGCAATACCGTTTCCCACGCAAGGCTCAACTCGAGTACACTGCCGAAGATCCGGTCAAGTTTACACTGCCCAAAACAGTGGTGCTCGAGGCCGATTCCTTCCGTGCCGGTGAGCAAGTCACCGACGGCGTTGAGGATCACGCGATTCTCGCGGGCCGTGAAGGTGTGGTCAGCGTCATCGAGCTCGGCGAAGGATTTGCCAAGGGCGGCGTGCTGATCGAAATTCGTGACCCAGAGGACGAGACGAGCGCCGGATTGCTCGAGCGCGTCTTCGTTCCGGTCGGATTTGAAGTCCTCGTCGGCAGCGGCGAAAGCGTCGAAGTCGATGCCGAACTCGCCAAATCAAATGGCGAATTGATCCGCATGCCTCGCGGTGCGGCAGCCAAATCCGTAAACAGCAAAAAGCGCGGTCAGAACCTCGAGGTTTCGGTCACGCTCGAGTGGAAGCGCACGCAAGAAATCGTGATTCAACCATCGATGCACGTCCTGACTGCCGACGGCGCAAGCTTTGAAAAGGGCGACAAGATCATCGGTGCGATTGACGCAATCCTCGAGGTTATCGCTGAGGCGGACGGCAAGATTTTCTTGCAGGAACCCGCCAGCATCATCGTCTCGCGTGCCAAGTTGTACAAGTACGAAGATGAACCAATCGTCGTCAACGGCGACCGCGTTTCACCCGGCGATGACCTGGCCGACAACGGCAAGCTCAAATCCGAGATCAACGGTCGCATCGAAATCGATTTGGTCCGCAAGCAAGTTCGCGTGATCGAAGCCTACGATTTCGAGGCCAAGATGGGCGCGGAAGCGATCAAGGAACTCCTGACCGACATCGAACTCGTCAGCCTCGAGACCGAACTCGACGAGGAAATGAAGAACCCATCGCGGCACAAGCGAGCCAAGGCCCGCAAGCGCCTCGAGGTTGTGCGTGCGTTCACCAAGTCGGGCAACCGTCCCGAATGGATGATCCTCGATTCCGTGCCGGTCATGCCGCCAAACCTTCGCCCGATGGTGCAGGTGGACGGTGGACGTTTCGCCACATCGGATTTGAACGATTTGTACCGCCGTTTGATCAACCGCAACAACCGTTTGAAAAAGCTGATGACCACCGGTGCGCCGGAAATGATCATCCGCAACGAAAAGCGCATGTTGCAAGAGGCTGTGGACGCGCTGATCGACAACGGTCGTCGCGGCACGCCGGTCACGCACCCAGGCTCGGATCGCGCACTGCGTTCGCTGACCGATTTGCTCGGCGGCAAGCAGGGTCGATTCCGTCAGAACTTGCTCGGCAAGCGCGTCGATTACTCCGGTCGTTCGGTGATCGTCGTTGGACCGCAATTGAAACTGCACCAATGCGGTGTTCCGAAGCGCATGGCGCTCGAGTTGTTCAAACCGTTTTTGTTCAAAGTCCTTGAAGAAAAAGGTGTTGTCACCAACATCAAGCAGGCCCGCAAGTTGCTCGAGCGTTACCGCGACACCCGCGACGAGATTTGGGATGCACTCGAAGAGGTCATTCAAGACAAAGTTGTCTTGCTGAACCGCGCCCCGACCCTGCACCGCTTGGGTATCCAGGCGTTCACACCGGTTCTGGTCGAAGGTCAGGCCATCCAACTGCACCCGCTGGTCTGCACGGCCTTCAACGCCGATTTCGACGGCGATCAGATGGCGATTCACGTCCCGCTCTCGGCGTATGCCCAGACTGAGGCCCGCATTCAGATGCTCTCGGCGCACAACCTGCTTTCGCCAGCCAACGGCGAACCGAACGTGCGTCCATCTCGAGACATGATCCTCGGGATTTACACGCTGACCCAAGCACGCACCGGCAAGAAGGGTGCAGGCAGCAAATTCAAAACCTCAACCGACGCACTCGAGGCCCTGTCCAAGCACAAGATTGACCAGAACGCCAAGATCGTTGTGGACGGCAAAGACACCACCGCCGGATCGATCAAGTACGTTTTCTCCAGCCCGAACGAGGCCGAAATCGCCGTGCGCGGTGGCGAGATCGACATGCAAGACAGCGTCACTGTGCAGATCGACCGCACCAACGGCACCCGCGAACTGGTCAGCACCACGACCGGACGCGCCCTGTTCTACCGCATGGTCCTCGAGACCCTGACCGCCGACGGCACCAAACTCGACCGCGATTTCGTGAACCTCGAGACCGCCTACGAGAACAACACGCTGCGCGATCTGGTCATGGATTCGTACCGTTACCTCGGCATTGAGAAAACCGCGAATTTGCTGGATGCCCTGAAGTCCTACGGCTTCGTGCTTTCAACCACGACCGGTGTGACCATCGGCATCGACGACATCATCATTCCGCCAGCCAAAGCCGAACTGCTCGCCCAGGCCGACTCGCAACTCGCCGAACTGAACGAAGCCTACGAGTTTGGCTTGACCACCGACGAGGAACGTTACCGTCAAATCACGCAACTCTGGAACGGCACCAAAGAAAAAGTCACCGACGCGATGTTCAACAACCTCGCCGAAAACTACCCGAGCAACCCGCTGTACGTGCTCTCGCAATCGGGAGCCCGTGGTAACAAACAGCAAATCACGCAACTCGCCGGTATGCGCGGCCTGATGCAAAAGCCGAACGGTGACATTATCGAAGTGCCGATTCGCGCCAACTTCCGTGAGGGCCTGACGGTTTTGGAATACTTCATCAGCACGCACGGTGCGCGTAAAGGTGGAGCCGATACTGCGCTTCGCACGGCGGACTCCGGCTACCTGACCCGCAAGCTGCACGATGTCGCGCACGAGATTGTCGTTCGCGCCGCCGACTGCGGCACCAGCGATTACATGACCTTCGCCTTCCGCGACGAAGACGGACGCACCCGCAAGGTCGGTGATCTCGAATCCAGCCTCTACGGACGGGTCCTGTCCGTGGACATCGACATCAAAGGCTTCAAACTCGAGACCGGCACCGTCCTCGGCATCGACGAGATGAAAGACATCATCAAGCACCGCGACATGATCGATGAAGTCGCCGTGCGCTCACCACTGACCTGCCGCACCCCAGCCGGAGTCTGCCAGAAGTGCTACGGTTACGACCTCTCGAGGGCCGCGATTGTCTCCCTCGGTGAGACCGTCGGCGTGGTTGCCGCGCAATCCATCGGCGAACCAGGCACGCAACTCACGATGCGTACATTCCACACCGGTGGTGTGGCCGGAGCGCAAGACATCACACTCGGTTTGCCCCGCGTGGTCGAATTGTTCGAGGCCCGCAAGCCAAAGATCAAAGCTGTTCTGTCCGAAGTGGACGGCGCGGTCAGCATCGAAGAGGACGAAGAGAAATACGTCGTCACCGTCGGCGCGGGCGAATTCGCCAAGAAGTACAAGATCGACAAGAGCTTCCGCTTGGTCGTCCGTGAAGGCGAAACCGTGCAGGCGGGCGACCGCCTGACACGCGGCGCAATCAACCCGCACGACCTTCTCGAATCTCGAGGCCCAGATGCGGCCACCAAATACTTGGTCGATGGCATCCAAGAGGTTTACCGTTCGCAAGGCGTGCGCGTTCACGACAAGCACATCGAAGTCATCGTGCGCCAAATGTTCAAATTCGTTGAAATCAGCGAAGGTGGCGACAGCCGCTTCCTCGAAGGACAAGTGCTCGAACGTTACGATGTCGAAAAAGAAAACCAACGTCTCGAGGACGACGGCAAAACGCCATCTTCCTGGAAGCCAGTGCTTTTGGGCATCACCAAGAGTGCGCTCTCGACCAAGAGTTGGCTCTCCGCCGCGAGCTTCCAACACACGACGCATGTCTTGACCGAAGCCAGCATCTCCGGCAAGGTGGACGAGTTGATCGGCCTGAAA
>JANOWZ010000253.1:0-9541 GCA_031418155.1 Deinococcales bacterium | reverse complement strand
GTTTGATCCAGTGCACCGCCACCTTGATTTCTACGTATTACTTCGTATCCTCCGAAATCCGTTGGCGCTGCACTGGACACTCCTCCCGTTGGTCGGGTGATTTTGAGAAAACCACTCAAAATCACCGTGGTCTTGCACTAGAGCCACCGCCAGAATCCCTTTGCATCTCGATCAGGTTTTGCGGCTCGAGTGCGTCTTTGCGAGCGATTGTCTGGACATCATCAATTCCTTGTGAACGCAGCTTGTGTATACTCGGGTCATGAAATCCTATTGGCACGCGATGCAAACCCTTATTCCGGTTTTTTCGGAGGGTTCGGCGTAGCGTTTTTTCCTTTTCGCTCTCGAACCCTCGATCACCGCATCGAGGGTTTTTGTTTTCAAGGGGGTTCGCATGAATGCAGTGGTCGAACTCGAGGATTTGCGCAAGTCGTTCACGCTCCTGACCGGTCGAGGTTTGCGCCGTCAGAAACGCGAGGTGCTCGCCGTCGATGGCATTGATCTGCGTGTGCTCGAGGGTGAGAGCGTGGCGTTCATCGGGCCGAACGGTGCGGGTAAAAGCACCACGATCAAGATGCTGACCGGGATTCTGTACCCCTCGAGCGGTCGAGCGAAAGTGTTGGGTTTGACCCCGTGGCTCGAGCGTGGACGGTTGGCGTATCAAATCGGCGCGGTCTTTGGGCAGCGTTCGCAACTTTGGTATCACCTGCCGCCGCGTGACACGTTTGAATTGCTGGCCCGTGTCTATAACATTCCCAAACCCGAGTTCGCCAAACGCCGTGACGAGTTGATCGGGCGTTTTCGCCTCACGGATTTTCTCGAAACACCGGTGCGCAAGCTCTCCTTGGGTCAACGCATGAGGGCCGAGGTCGCCGCGAGTTTGCTGCATCGTCCTCGGGTTTTGTTTCTGGACGAACCGACGATTGGTTTGGACGTGATCGCCCGTCAAGAGTTGCGCGATTTGATCCGCGAGTGGAACCGTACAGAATTGATGACGGTGTTCTTGACCAGCCATGACGCGGGCGACATTGAGCACGTGGCACGGCGCGTGGTCGTCATCAATCACGGTCGCGTGGTCTTGGATGATGCCGTCTCGAGTGTGCGTCGTCAGTATTTGGGGTCGAAAATTTTGGACGTGCGTTTCGCCGAACCGCCCGCCCTGTTCGAGTTGGCCGGTGTGCGTGAACTCAAACGCGATGGTTACGCACTCAGGCTCGAGGTGGACACGGCACAGACCAGCATCGAGACCGTGATGCTCGCGGTTTTGCGGGCCGGAAGCGTTGCAGACATCAGCATCGAAGACCCACCGCTCGAGGAAGTGATCGCCCACATTTACGGCCAGACAGAAGGGGCTCGAGCATGATTTCTCGAGTTGAACATGCGGGTCGCAAGTACGGTTTCGTGGGTTGGATCGCCGCCCGGTCCATGCTCGCGTATATCGCCGAGGTGCTGACCAGCACGATTTTTCTGGGGGTTATCATGTTCATCTTCTTGAACCTCTGGCGTGTGACCTTCTCGAGCGTCAACGCCAAAACCCTCGGTGGCCTGAGCCTGCCGCAGATGCTCTGGTATCTCGCCATGACCGAGGCGGTCCTGACCTCGAGACAGCGTGTGGCGGCGGCGGTGGACCACGATGTCCGCACTGGGGCGGTGGCGGTGCATCTGCTCAGACCGCTCTCGTATCCGTTGTACCGACTCTGGACGGATGTCGGCGAACGTGGCGTGTCGTTCGCGTTGCGAATTGGGATCGTCTCGAGCATTGCGTTCGTGTTTGTCGGCCCGATCCCGTTCAGTCTCTCCGGGCTCGCCCTGTTTGCGCTGAGCGTGCCGTTGGCGTTTCTGCTCGATTTCCTGATCTTCTTCGCCATCGGATTGTGCGCCTTCTGGCTCGAGGACACCAGCGGTTTGGTCCTGATCGTCTCGAGGATCACGATGATTTTGGGCGGCATGTTGATCCCGCTCGAGTTGTTCCCGGATGCTTTCCAGCCCGTATTGCGCGTGCTGCCGTTCTCGAGCATCGTCTACGGTCCGGCGCGAATGTTCGTGAATCCCAACCTCGAGTTCTTGCTGAATTTGCTCCTGCGCCAAGGCGTGGCGATCCTCGCGCTGACCGGATTGGTTGCCCTGATCTACCACGTGGCGTTGCGGCGAATCAACGCGAACGGAGGTTGACCATGAACATCGGCATGATCTCGAGCCTGAGAAATTTCTTGTCCCTGGTGGGCGCATACTTCCGCCTGAACTTGAACGCGCAACTCGAGTATCGCGGCGCGTTCGTCTCGCAGGTCCTGTTCATGTTCCTTAACGATGGTGTTTGGGTGGCTTTTTGGATGCTGTTCTTCTCGAGGTTTCCGGTCTTGCAGGGTTGGACGCTGAACGATGTCATCACGGTCTGGGCGGTCTCGGCGGGCGGGTTCGGACTGGCACACTCGGTTTTCGGCAATGCGATCACGCTTCCAACGTTGATCGTTCAGGGTCAGTTGGATGTCTGGATGCTCTATCCGAGGTCCTTGCTGCCGCACCTGCTGCTCGGCAAGATGGACACAAGTGCCATCGGTGATGCCCTGTTCGGCTTCGCGGTGTATGTGATCTTCGTGCGGCCCAACCTCGAGCATTTCCTGTTGTTCACATTGCTGGTGATTTCGGTCGCCGTGCTTTTTTTGGGTTTCAGCGTTCTGACCGGCAGCCTCGCGTTTTTTCTGGGCAATGCCGCGCAACTCTCCGAGCAGTGGCGATTTGCACTCATCACCTTCAGCACGTACCCGATGGTGCTGTTTGATGGTCCGGTCAAGTTTGTTCTGTTCACCGTGATTCCGGCGGGATTCGTCAGCGGTCTGCCCATCGAGGCCCTGCGCGGCATGAACCTCGGTTTTGCAGGCTTGGCGGTGCTCGGCTCACTCGCAGTTCTCATGGCGGGCGTGCTGGTGTTTCACCTCGGTTTGCGTCGTTACGAGAGCGGAAACCTGCTTGAGATGCGCGGTTAAATTAGGGGCTGGCTTGGGGTCCGTCGTACACTTAAGGCGTGAAGTGCTCAGAAATGCCCATCTGTCCCCCCAATTCTTGGCTGGTTGACACATGAAATCTGCTCGAGTTGTGCTCGGTGCGGGTGGCTTGGTTTTCGATCCTCAAGATCGGGTCTTGCTGATCGCGTATCCAGCATCTCGAGGTGGTGGTTGGAGCTTCCCGAAAGGTCACATTGATCCGGGTGAAACGCCCGAGGTTGCCGCCGTGCGTGAAGTGCTCGAGGAGGGCGGCGTGCAGGCCGAGATTGTGGGCTCGCTCGAGCCGACGAAGTACGTCAACCCTCGCGGCGTGGCTCGAGAAATCTTCTGGTTTGCGATGCGCACTTCGGATCTTCAGGTCACAGCCGAGCCGGGATTTCAGGCCGAATTTTTCAGTCCAGAACAGGCCATGAAGTTGCTCTCGCACGCCGAGAATCGGGATTTGCTCGAGCAAGCCCAATTGGTGCTGCCATGAAGGTATCGGCATGAAGGTATCGGCATGAACGAACCGAGTTTGCTCGAGTGCGCCTTTCCCGATTCGCGCCTGCAATTGGCGCGGGTCACGCCGCGCGGTGCACTGGTGATGTCTGGCATCGCTGCCGCCTTCGCCGACCTCGAACGGCTGGCCGCAGAACTCGAGCGAATGTCGTTTTGCGGTTCAATCGCAATTGCCGATGTCGATGGTGTGCTCGCTTTCGCGTTGCTGCTCGAGGGTCGTTTCGTTTCAGCCTGTGCCCTTGAGTCAAGGGCTGGGGAATCGGGCGGTGGCGTTTGGGGCAATGCGGCTTTGGCATCCTTTCCTTTGCATTTCGAGGGCGGCGCAATCCTTGAGGCCCGACGGATCGATGCGCCGTTGGTGCAGGGCCTTGCCGGTTTTGGCCTGCGTGCCGCCCGCGCTTCCGATGGTCCGTTCACCGGGTTGCGCGTCTCCGAAGATGGCCGTGCAACGCTCGAACACGGTGGCAGCGTGGTCGCCCGCTTGCTCGTGCCGGGTGTGATGGTGGGCACGTACCCGAGCCCTGTGCCGATGCAGCGCCTGAACCTGCCCAAGTCGGTTGGGGCTTGGGCAACCGCCCGTTACGCCTTGACTTTGCGTGGACGCGATGCGGTCAATCCAATCACCGATCACTACAACCGCTTGCGCGGCACATATGGCAAACCCTCGCTCGAGGTTTTGGCGCAGCTTGGGCGTGGCAAAACGCCGTTCGAGGTTGCCGGTCACTTGGCGTTGGAGTTGGCCGAGATCGAAGTCACCGTGACTGCGTTCATGCGTGAAGGTTTGTTGCGCCGCCGTGAAGATCCAGTTTGACGGCTCGAGTGATCAGCAAATTGTATAAGGTTTGATAAAGGCTCGTCTCTTCAGTATCCAAAATTGGGTTTCCGTTGAAACCTTTGAGCCTATTTCTGGGTCGTTTTTGTCGAAAAAGTACCGTTCTCTAAACTAGGCTCGGCATGTTTTCCTTTCGGCAGCGCTAGGTTCATATCCGGTGATGAAGGTTTGGTTGAAGATGATTGTAGTTCAGATTTGAATTTTTTTGCTCGCCGAGATAGACTTCCACCAAGCGCCTCGCATCGTCATCTCCGATGCAGCATTCACGACCCTCAGGGAAATCCTCCCGGAACGGCGGCACAGCGTGGCGAAACTCACGATCCAGCAGGTCGCAGAACGGGCCGGGGTCGGCGTTGGCACGGTCTCGAGGGTTCTGAACAACCATCCCGCCGTCAGACCAGAAACCCGTGATCGCATCATGGGTGTGATGAGCGAAATGGGCTACACGCCCAACCCGCACGCAAGGCGCGTCGCTGGTGGTAAGTCCTACACCATCTCGATCATTTTGCCGGTCATCAGCACCGATTTTTATTTGCGCTTGCTTTCTGGCCTCGAGCGCACCTTTGAATTGCACCGGTACGACAGCGCCCTGTTCCCGCTTTTGGGTCGTGAACGTCTCGAGCGTTACCTGTCCTCAAGCACGCTGGCGTACCAGGCGGACGGGCTGGTGCTCGCCAGTCACAACCTCGCCGATTTGTACCAGGATGGACACCTGCCGACCCGTCAACCGGTCGTGATGGTGGATGCCTCGAGCCCGCATTACGATTCGGTCTTCATGGACAATCGACTGGGTGGAGACCTTGCGGCCAGAACACTCGTCGGCTTTGATGGAAGCTTCCATGCCATGACTGTGCATCAATCGCTCGATGAGACGCTCTCCTCGAGCGCCTTCCCCGAGCGCTTGGCCGGATTTACCAGTGTGCTCGAGGCGAACGGTCGCTGCCTCGCCGAAGGGCACGCGCACGTGGTCAGCTTCAACTTGGACAGCGCCCGTGCCGCCGCCCGCGAAATCTTGACGCGCTACAAACCACCGATCAACATTTTTGCCGCCGCCGACCTGCTCGCCCTCGGCGTGATGGAAGAGGCCGAACGCATGGGCCTTGAGATTGGTCGTGATGTACGCCTGATCGGATTCGATGACCACCCGTGGACGGAAGCACGGCAACTCACGACGCTGCACCAACCGATTGAAGCGATGGGTGCGGCGGCGGCAGAATTGCTGATGGACCGCCTGAACGGCTACGACGGCCCTGCCCGTCAGGTGCGCTTTGAAGCCCGCCTGATTGAACGTGGCAGCACCATGAGCACACATCTCGACTGAAGCCCGAGACCTCGAGCACACGTGAGCCTCTCACACGTGTTACGCTCTTTTTGACTCCAAACGAAACGTGCATTGCCGCTCGCACGGGGTCTTTCCTGGGAGGAAACGGGCTTGAGCAGCAAGGACGGCAACGGCGACAAGTTCGTAGAAAGCACCAAACACCGTCGTGGCGACACTTTCCCGCCCGGTAAGCGTGTTCCGGCGTTCAAGGTTTACGCCAGCCCGCTCGAGACGGTGCGTCTGTACGCCCCAAAAGCCAAAGGTGGCGCGGGCCTGTGGAGCGTGATCGCCGCCCGCCGTTCACAACCACCCGAGGTGGGCGCGAGCATCTCTCCGACAGAACTCTCGCAATTGCTTTGGGCGGCGCAAGGATTGACCGGTGAGCGCACCCGAAAATCCGAGGGCAATAACCCACTGCCGCCATTGCGTGCCGCTCCAAGCGTCTCTGGTGCGTACCCGCTCGAGACGTATGTGGTCGCCCGAAACATCTCTGACACGTTTGCGGGCGTGTACCATTACGTGGTCCGTGAGCATCAACTCGAGCAGGTTCGGATCGGTGACATCAGCCCGGAACTCTCGAATGCCTTGCTCGGCGATCCCGCCGTGGATGTCTCGGCCTGTGCTGTGGTCTTTACCGGCGTGGTCGAACGTGTGACCGCCTATCACGGTGAGCGCGGCTACCGCTACTTGTACCTCGAGGCTGGGCATGCGAGCCAGAATTTGTTGCTGGCGGGCACGGCGCTCGGGCTTTCGGTCCAACCGGTCGTGACCTTTTATGATGATGAACTCGCGTTTTTGCTGGGATTGCAGGGCAACCGTGAACTGCCGTTGTCGATTGTGCTGATCGGGCGCTAAGGCCAGCCTCAAACAACGGCCCGATTTGGAGTTCGGGCCGCCCTTGAAGTCATCAAGCTCGAGCAAGCAAAGCGGTGATGCCTGCGCCTTCGGATGTCAGAACTTTGTGATGCCCCATCCTCGAGAATGCCCGGATGCCTTTCGAGTCCCCACGTCACAGGCAATTGCGCCTGCATTGGCGACTCGCTGCTGCCACCTTGATTCTGGGATTGCCATTGTGCATCTCAATGGGCAATTTCAGTGATTGGTTGGTGTTCGTGACCTATGCCATCGTGACCCTGGTCGCTTGGCGCTGGAGCAAACTCGAACCCCAAGGGAGCGTGGTTGGACAGGTCATGGCGGCCTACGGCCTGTTGTTGATCAGTTCCTTGAACACCCACGGCATGGCGGGCAGGGTGGCGGTTGGGCCGGTCGGTTTCGCGGCCTTCGCCTGCATGATCATGTACGCGGCCAGTTCGTACTTTGGGCGTTCAGGCATGACTTCGAGCGTGATCGCCTCACTGTTCGCGCTGGTGTTCTTCAAGTTTTCACCAGCCACCTTCATGGCCGCGATTCAACTCGGCATGGGCATCGCGCTCGGGTTTCACAAATTCCAATTGCTCGAGGAGATCGGTGTCGCGCAGGCCGAACTCGAAATCCTGGCCACCCGTGATGCGCTGACCAACCTCGAGAACCGACGAGGACTGCTGAGTGCCTTTGACCGTTACGTGGCCTTGGCCACCCGCCGTGACGCGCCATTGCTGCTGACCGTCTGGGATGTCAACGACCTCAAAAGCGTCAACGACAACGAAGGCCACGCGGCGGGCGACGCGCAACTCAAAGCCTTCGCGCAGGCGTTGCAGGATGGGGCCCGCAGCGAAGATGCCTTCTTTCGCATCGGCGGCGACGAATTCGTTGGCTTGCACCTTGGACTCGAGGATGGCGAGGCCGTGATTGAACGGGTGCAATCCGCCTACGCTGATGTCGCGGCGGGCTGGGCTCCGGTGGCAGCCGGTCTCGAGACCACACTTGAAGAGGCCGATGTGAAACTTTACCGGGCCAAAGCGCAGATGCGGGCCAGTGCGACACTCGAGGAACTCGAAGCGAACGGCTGAATTTGCCGGCAAAGACCAGCCTTGAGGACACGCGGCGTTAGACTTGAGCCGTGAGTGCACCTTCGCCGGTTGTTCCTGCCCCAAAAGTCAGTTTCTTTGCGATTTTTGGCACTTTGCCCCCAGCAGTGCGCAAAAACCTGTTGGTGCTCCTGATTGCTCAGGCGCTTTCCACGGGGGCGATCACGGTTTCGGTTTCACTCTCGAGCATCGTTGTTGATGACATCACCGGGAATGCCGCGCTTTCTGGCTTGCCTTCAACGATCAATTTTTTTGCCTCGGCGATTGCGGCGTACTGGTTTGGACGGCTGATGGCTGCTCGAGGCCGCCGCATTGGTTTGGCCCTCGGTTGCATCATCGGTGGGGTTGGTGCGCTGCTGGCCGCTTGGATGGCGTTGCAGCACAACTTCGTGGGCTTTTTGATTGGCGGAACACTTGTCGGCATTTGCAACGGCGCGATGTCACAAAACCGTTACGCGGCAGGCGAGATGGTTTCCAAAGCCGTGCGTGGTCGGGTGATGGGATCGCTCTTGACCGGCAGCGTGCTCGGCACGGTCTTCAGCTACGCGATCACGCCGTTGTTTTACAACATGGCTCGAGATTTGCAACTGCCAGCGATTGAATTCGGCTGGTACTTGGGCGGCGCGTACCTGATTTTGGCAGCCTTGCTGATCTGGGCATTGTTGCGTCCCGATCCGAAAGCCTTGGCCGTGACCGAGGACGGTTTGGGATTGACTTCCGATCAAGTCTCGAGCGTACCGATTCGACCCTGGCCGCTGCTGTTGCGCAATCCCGGCATTCGCCTTGCCATGATCAGCCTGATGTTCGCGCAAGGCTTGATGGTCATGCTGATGGTCCTGACGCCATTGCACGCCAAGCACCTGGGTGTCGAACCAACCTTGCTGGTCACGGAGCACATCGTTGGCATGTTCGGTTTTGCCTGGTTGACCGGGCAACTCGTGGATGCCTGGGGCCGCCGCACCGTCGTCATGCTCGGTGCGGCCCAAATGATCATTGCCGGATTCGTCGCTGTCTTCGCCACGCGCTCCCTCGAGCTTGGCTTCTCGATGTTCATGGTCGGATTGGGTTGGAATTTCTTGAACGTTGCTGGTTCCACCCTTCTCACCGATCACCTCGAGCCGCGCGAACGCGCCCGAGTGCAGGGCGGGGCCGAACTGACCGTCTGGTTGAGCGCCGCCAGCGGAGCACTCGGTGGCGGCTTGGTCGTCGGAGCCTACGGATTCCCGATGATTGGTGTGCTGGCCATGGCGCTCGCCTGCATTCCGTTGGTCATGGCATTTTTCAGCAAGACGGAGAGAATCAGTGGAAAGTAGAAAGTGGAAACCAAGCTCGGGTTTTGAGTTTTTGACTCGCTGTTTTGACCTGCCCGTATACTCGAGCCATGTCAGACCCGACTCAAACCCCGAACAACTCGTCCGCCGGAACGTACCCGTTCACCAGCGGCATTCACAGCGAGATGTACAAATCTCGAGCTTGGACGATGCGGCAATACGCCGGGTTTGGCAGCGCCGAGGAATCCAACAAACGGTACCGTTATTTGCTCGAGCAGGGCACCACTGGATTGTCTGTTGCGTTTGATTTGCCCACACAACTCGGCCTCGACCCGGACCACCCGATGAGCCTCGGTGAAGTGGGTCGTGTCGGTGTCAGCATCGCCACGCTCGAGGACATGCGAATTCTTTTTAAAGACATTCCGCTGGATGCCGTCACGACCAGCATGACGATCAACGCGCCCGCGATGATGCTCTTGGCAATGTACGCGCTTGTGGCCGAAGAACAGGGCGTGACTGGCGAGCAAATCGGTGGCACGGTGCAAAACGATATTTTGAAGGAATACGTCGCCAGGGGAACGTACATCTACCCGCCGAAAGCCTCGATGCGATTGATCACCGACATGTTTGCGCATTGCGCCAAGCACATTCCC
>JANOWZ010000252.1:0-4340 GCA_031418155.1 Deinococcales bacterium | reverse complement strand
CGGCGCGTCGTGCGATGGATGGTTCGTGGGGTTCGACCACGCCCGCCGAACGCGCCCGCATGATTTGGAAACTCGCCGATCTCTTGGAAGAGCACCAAGAAGAATTCGGGCAGCTTGAAAGTTTGGATGTCGGCAAGCCGGTGCTCGAGACGATGGTCTTCGATTTGCCGCAGGCAATCGATCAGTTGCGTTACTTTGCGGGTTGGGCCACGAAGATCACCGGTGAAACCGTGCAGACGAGTTTGCCGGGAGAATCGCTCGCCTACACCCGGCGCGAACCGGTCGGTGTGGTCGCGGCGATCACGCCTTGGAATTTTCCGCTCGCCATCGTCTGTTGGAAACTCGCGCCCGCACTCGCCTGCGGCAATGCGGTTGTGCTCAAACCTTCTGAGATCACGCCGCTCTCCGCATTGCGTCTTGGCGAATTGATTCTCGAGGCTGGATTCCCACCGGGCGCAGTCAACATCCTGCCCGGATTTGGCACAAATGCGGGTCACGCCCTGGTTCATCACGCGGGCGTGGACAAGATCTCGTTCACCGGTAGCACCCGAGTCGGTCGAGAAATCCTCCAAGCCTCGAGTTTGGATTTCAAACGGGTCACGTTGGAATTGGGCGGCAAAAGCCCGAACATCATTTTGCCAGATGCCGACCTTGACGAGGCCGTTGGCGGGGCCATGAGCGCAATCTTCTTCAATCAGGGCGAGGCATGCGTGGCGGGCTCGAGGTTGTTCGTGCCAGCGGCCCAGCGTGACGCGATTTTGGACCGCCTGTTGGCGAATGTGGCTGCAATCACCCAAGGGGTCGGTCTCGAGCCGGAAACACAGATGGGTCCGTTGGTGTCCAAAGCGCACTGCGAACGGGTGATGGGCTTTATCGACCGGGCCAAACGTGACGGGATGCAAATGCTGACTGGAGGCTCGAGGAATTCGACACTTGCTGATGGGTATTTTGTCGAACCAACCGTGTTTATGGCAGAAGACGAGACTGAAATCGCCAAAGAAGAGGTGTTCGGTCCAGTTTTAACGGTGTTAGATTACCAAAGCATAGATGATTTGGCCACTCGAGCCAATGCCAGCCGCTACGGTTTGGGTGCTGGCATCTGGACCCGAGACATCAAACAGGGAATTCGCCTTGCCCATGCCCTCAAAGCGGGCTCGGTTTGGATCAATGGCTATGGAATGCTCGATGCGGCATTGCCCTGGGGTGGTTACAAGCAGAGTGGCATTGGACGCGAAATGGGTTCTTACGCACTCGAGACGTATACCGAGGTCAAAAGCATCTGGGTGAATTTGCTTTGAGTGCTTCACAGCGTTTTCGTCGAAATTACGTTTTTTGCTCGATTCGTGTTTTTCTCAAAAGAACAGCAATTCGGTGGGAAAGAGCATGGAGGATACCCCTCGTCAAGATCAAAGGATCATTAACCACACAGTGACCTGAATCGCTCAGGCCGTTTTGTTCACTGTCTTCTCGCCGTATTTGGGCGGGGTACTTGATCTTCACTCAAGTCAAATTGATCTGCTCGAGAAAAACTCAAAATGCACCTGATTGGCTGAATTGATCCCTCGAGAACTGCCAGTCTCGCCCCGGTTTTTGGTGATCTGAATGGCTCGAGTGTTGCTCAGAATTGTCAACCTACTTGACTTCAATGCCCGATGTGTTTGTCAGAGGTTGCACGGAATAGATTGGGTTGTTGATTGCCCAGATCGGACTTTCAACACCTGATTTGGTTTGACTTGACCCGCTCAAAATGCTTAAAAACCGAATCTTGACTCTGTGAAAGCTGTCAATGCCATGACTGTAATACTTAAACATCAAGAAATAGTTTTTATCGTGCTGATCGATGTTTTTGTGATCCTGACAACTTCGGGAAAATGCCACGTTGCACTTGTTTTTACGGTTCATGTCGAAAAAACGCGACAAATCAATTGATTTGTGCTACAGTGCTGTACGTAATACAGATTTACAGATTTAGGAAGGAGAGATTGAAATGCCAGAGAAGAAAGCAACCGCAAAGACGAAAGCCGCCGCCAAACCCGCCGCCAAGAAACCAGCCACGAAGGTGGCCGCCGCAGCGAAAGCTGCACCGAAGGCCAAGGCCGCTCCAAAGGCTGCTCCAAAGGCCGCTGCCAAACCAGCCGCGAAAGCTGCACCAAAGGCGAAAGCCGCTCCGAAGGCCGCTGCCAAACCAGCCGCGAAAGCTGCACCGAAGGCCAAGGCTGCTCCAAAGGCCGCTGCCAAACCAGCCGCGAAAGTGGCTCCAAAGGCCAAGGCTGCTCCAAAGGCGAAAGCCGCTCCGAAGGCCGCTGCCAAACCAGCCGCGAAAGCCGCTCCAAAGGCCAAAGCCGCTCCGAAGGCCGCTGCCAAGCCAGTCGCCAAAAAAGCTGCCGCCAAGAAGTAAACAAACGCTCAAGGCTTGATGAAGCCGCTCGGTCTCCGCGAACACGGAAGCCGAGCGGTCTTGCGTTACGCTGGTTGAATGTTGCCTGTGCAGACCACATTCACCTCGAGAGGCGCGTTGTGGCTGTGCTTGTGCGCCTCAGCGATGATCGTCGGGATGCCAACGTGGGCACAGGGGTTTAAACCTTCGTGCGTGGAAACCTTACGGGTCAATCCAAACGCTTTTGCGCAAATCTACGTGCAAAAAATCCAAGATTCGAGCGAACTCGGTTATGACATGGCCGCGTTGTACTGGGCCAAGTGCAAAGCGGCCTCGAACAACAAACGGCTCGAGCGGGCACCGCAGATCAAAGCCAAAATCTTGCACATCCGGGAGCTCGAGGGCAAATTGGTCAACGTCGAGGCGGATTTGGCCTCACAACGTTCTGGGGACAGCGCCGTGTACTCGCACGCCCGAGCGCGGGCGCAGGCGAGCCTGGAATTGCACATCGGGCGCTTGATTGCCATTGCGACTGGCCCCACCGCCGGGATCGCCTCACGCAGCATCATCCGAGAGCATCAGAATGCCTTGACACTGTTTGATGCGCGGCTCCAGCAGTTAAAGCAACCTGTGGCCCGCGCCTTGAACCGCACAAAATGGGCAAATTCGGTTAAAGCGTACTCGAGCATTTGGTCGGCATTGCGCCCCATGATTGGCGCATCGAATGTCTTTTCGCTCGAGATCGCCCGGTTCGTGGCGAAAGGTTTCTTCTTGTAAACTACAACCCATGATCGGTTTCGGTGTGGCCTTCGGTGGTGGTGGCGCTCGAGGTTTTGCGCACATTGGCGTGATGCGTGTCCTTGAACGTGAAGGTTTGACACCCAACGTGATCGCGGGAACCAGCATGGGCGCGTTGGTTGGCGCGTTGTTCGCGGCGGGCCTGAACGCCGATCAGGTCGAAGTGGTCGTCTCGCAGGCATCACTTTTGAAACTTCTGGATTTGAACCCGCTGGCCGACATGCTCAAATTCACCGAACTCAAAAAATTACTCGAACCGCACCTGCCCGAACGATTCGAGGATTTGAAGATTCCCTTCGCCGCGACCGCCACCGATTTGATTCACGGCAAGCAGGTCTATTTGCAACGCGGCGACCTGCATCATGCCCTGCGCTCGAGCATCGCCTATCCTGGGGCCATCGCGCCGGTTTGGGTCGGCGATCAACTCCTCTCTGACGGTGGGATTCTGAATCAAATTCCGGTCGATGCCGCCCGATTCTTGGGCGCAATGAAAGTCCTGGCAGTCGATGTCACACCGCTCGAGCCGCTGGAAAAACAATTTCAGGAACGCTCCCTAGAGTGGTGGCGGCGATTGTTGGGCCGCGAAAAGGAAATGGGTTGGATGGAGGTTCTGTACCGTGCCGTGGAAATCATGCAGTCCCAAATCACCGACGTTCGCCTGAGTATTTTTACGCCAGACATGATTTTGCACCCCAAACTCGAGGGAATCAATTTGTTCGCCTTCAACAAGGTCAAAGAGGCGATTCAGGCCGGTGAGGTTGCGGCAGAATCGCAACTCGAGCAATTGCGCAAGGTCTTCGAAACGACTGGTACTGAGGTTTGATATCAAGTCGTCTTTAAAACTGGCGGTATCCTTCTTGACCCTGAGGGCAGCACCTGACGGGCTTGGGTCGCTTCGGACACACGACCAGTAAGACGACTTGATTTTTCATCACTCGCTCACCGCGGATTTAAAGAAGAAAACCGCTGATTTCAATCACGACTTGGTATGAACCTTTATTGGTACAGGTTCAACCTGCTCCTGCTAGTGCAAGACCACGGTGATTTTGAGTGGTTTTCTCAAAATCACCCGACCAACGGGAGGAGTGTCCAGTGCAGCGCCAACGGATTTCGGAGGATACGAAGTAATACGTAGAAATCAAGGTGGCGGTGCACTGGATCAAAC
>JANOWZ010000251.1:0-5871 GCA_031418155.1 Deinococcales bacterium | reverse complement strand
CTCGAGTTTTTCGCTGTGCTCGAGAATTTCTTCAAGGCTGGTAAAGCCTTTTGCGGTTGCGATGCGCTTGGCTGCAAGTTGCCAGGTCATCGCGTACCGCCCGGTTGTAGGCATACGCTCACGACACACCTCCTGTTGGGTGGTTGCAAGCTGACCCGAGTGACCTGAGTGCCCGAATGCCATTCGCTGAAGGCAGCGAACTCGCAAAGCGTTGGCAGGTGAACATTTGTCCAGCCGAACTCGAACGTTTAACCGCTCCGGTCAGCACAGCATTGCAACGAGCTGTTGAAACAAAACTCAAAGACCTGGCGTTACAGCCCCTTGAGCACAGCTTCTCAGGGCTGGGGCGCGTCGTGACGGTACAAACAGATGGTGTGATCGTGCTTGAACGCGCACATGATGGCGTGTGTGCCGGAATTGAGATCAAAAGCGTGCTGATCTCACCGGAAAACGCACCAAGCGAACGCAGGTCGTGTAACACACGCTATCGCATGATGCTGGCAGGCATCTACCAACCCGCACAATTGCTTGAGCTGATCAGTGGTTTGCTGCGCGTGGCTGGTGTTCGGGTTGAAGATCGTCTGGTTGGTGTCGGTGATGGGGCGATCTGAATTGAGCATTTATTGGCGATGCTTGGCGTACAGCAGGTCATTGACGTGTATCACGCTCTGGAGTACGTGGTGGTGCTGATGAATGCTTTGGGTTGGTCGGAGGCTGAACAGGCTGCTGAACGGCGTTTATGGTGCAAAGGTGCAGTCAATGCTGCGGTTGAATGGTTGGGCGTGCTGGGTTGAACTTGCCTTGAGCCGTACGAATCACTGGGGCTGTGTCAATGGGAGTGCCAGCCTGACGAATGCGGCCCTTGCTTGGCGTGCGCTCGACCTGTGGTGCCTGCTCGAGTTCTGGGTGATCGCTGAACTCGAGCACATCCGCAATCTCGACGGGTTTACGGGTGAGTTTGCGCAAGGCCTTGATGATTCCGGCGAGTGAGTCACGGTTGAGGTTGGTGGCCCGCATCACGCGGTAGATGGTGTTCTCACCGATGCCAGCCTCGCGTTCCACCTGCCGGGCGTTGAGGTCGTGATCTTCGATGTACTGACGAAGCTTGAGGGTGACTTGGGCCATGCGTGCATCGCAGCACAAGCGCTACCGCTGGTAAACTGCGATTCTTTGACTGTGGGGCTTCATCTCACAAGGTAGCCAAAACACCTAAAACAGCCAATTCATGCTACTGTCTTCGCATGTCGATCACCGCAACTCAGGCCAAAAATCAACTCGCGCAACTCCTCGAGCGAACCCGAAACGCTGGAGAACGCATCGTGATCGAAAAGCACGGCAAACCGACCGCCGTCCTGGTCAGCATCGAAGACCTCAAACGCTTGGAGCGCCTCGATGCGCTCGAACGGGCCACACAGCACCGCCCACTGGTCAACAGCGTCCAACGGTACGAGAATCCCCTCGACCCGATCAGTGACGATTTGGATGCCACCGTCTTGCTCACAAGACAGCACCTTCTTGCTCCAGAACCTGCACCTGACGGGCATGGATCGCTGGCGGGCCGTTCGCGCCGGTGATCATCCTCGACACGCACATCCTGATCTGGTGGGTGAACCAATCGGGCCAATTGAGCGCTTCCAGCCTCGAGCGTATCGAAAGCGAACCTGACGCGCTCGGTGTCAGTGCCATCAGCCTGTGGGAGGTTGCCAAAATGGTACAGGTTGGACGCTTGCAACTCTCGATGCCGGTCGGGGAATGGCTCGAGCAGGCCCTGGCGTACCCGAAGGTTGTCGTGGTGCCACTCTCACCGCTGATCGTGGTGGACAGCACCCAGTTGCCGCAGCCGTTTCACAAAGACCCGGCGGATGAGATCATCGTGGCCACGGCTCGAGTTTTGTCCTGTCGATTGCTGACCTTCGATGGCAAAATCCTCAAGTATCCGCATGTGCCGTTGGTTTGAGGCAGAATTGAGGTGGAAATTGGGCCGTCAGGGTCTTGCCTACCGGACGTGCGAAAAGTGCCATCCTCGCGCATGGTGATGACTCGAAAGCCAATGATGACTCCAGTGCACCGCCACCTTGATTTCTACGTATTGCTTCGTATCCTCCGAAATCCGTTGGCGCTGCACTGGAGACTCCTCCCGTTGGTCGGGTGATTTTGAGAAAACCACTCAAAATCACCGTGGTCTTGCACCAGGGTATGATCATTTTTTCGGGTTGACAGGTCACTTAATCTGGTCATACTATTTGGTATGACTCAAGTATTAAACAAGACGGGCAAAATCAGCATCAGCCTTCCGGCAGACCTGGTGTACTACCTGGACGACTGCATCCGCGAACATGGGCTCGAATCTCGCAGCGAGGTGGTGGCCACGGCGCTCCGGGCGATGCGGGCACTGGAACTCGAGGCGGCTTACGCGGCTGCGAGCGCGGAGTGGGACTCGAGCGAGGATGCGCAGATTTGGGATTCGGCACTCGCGGACGGGCTTCAGGACAAAATCCAGGACGGCAAGCGTTGAATACGGATTCGGCTTTTGGTTCACTGCCGAGGTTGATTCGCCGGGGCGAAATCTGGCTGATCAACTTCGCCCCGGCACTCGAGCATGAAGCGAACCGGGTTCGGCCTGGAATCGTCACGACCAACAACACGGCCAACACTCGCGGCACGTTGATCACCGTCATTCCGTTGACGACGAACATCGAACGGGTCTACCCGTTTCAGGTGCTGCTCGAGAACAACCGCACGGATTTGGATTCGGACAGCAAAGCGCAACTCGAGCAGATTCGCAGCGTCTCAACCTCTCGGTTTGGGAAACGCATCGGTTATGTGCCGGAGGATTTGATGCTCGAGATCAGCGTCAAACTCAGGTTGCACTTGGAGCTTTAACGGGACTCAACGGGGGAGGCTCGAGGGAATGGGGCTTGAGTGGTCAGCAATTCGAGATTGCAGTTCTGTGGAATGCTCGGGGGTGCTGGAGGGTGTCTGAAATCTTGGCCTCAGGGCCGCCTGAACTTTTCCGTGGCATCAATGCCTTAACGTTCATGGTATAGATAAGATTACGTATCCATACTATTTTTTGGGGATAGAACTAACAGCATTAATGCTGCTAAACTGACACGTGCGCACAGACGAAATCGCCCGCGTCAACGGGGTTCTTGCAGAATTGGCTCGAGGGTTAAATTGCACTCGGGCTGAGGCGGGCAAAGCCGTCAGGCGACTCCACAACGAAAAACGTGGGTTGGTGAAAGTCAAAACCGGACCGGCTCGAGCAAAACAGATCGTTGGGATTGTCAACGCTGGCGGTTGGACCCTGCGCGAATTCGTCCACCGCAAACTCCCACTGCTCGAGCTGCCCGAGGATCTGAAGGATTTGGTCAAACGCGGACTGCTCGAGCCGACCAAAGCCCTCGAGTTGCGCAAGATCGCTGACGAGGAATCCCGCAAGGCTCGAGCCTTCGAGGTCATTGGCAAGCGGATCAGCCTGAGCGAGATGCGCCAGGGTTCCTCTCCCCCACCAGGATCGCCTGTGACGGCCTCGGGTTCGAGTTTGGACACTGATTTGCGGCAACTCAGTCTCGCGGCTTCCAGGCAGCTTGCAACCCGCGTGGTCATCACTCGAGATGAGGTTCGGATTGCTTGGGCGGACGGGGATGGGCTGAACTGGCTGCTCGAGCGTTTAGGGGTTGTGGTGTAAAGGTGAACTCCCCTGTCCTCTCCCCTGTCAGTCCCCTATCAGATTCAAAAACCATTTGCACATGAAACCAATCACGGTTAACGGGTTCGTGAATAAATTCTTACAATTTCAAAACTTTTTTGATTCGACTCAGCTCCTCTTCGGAATTGGCGACCAGTGTGATCGTGGTCCGTTGGCCCTTGCTGGTCACACTCGCCAAACCACCGAAACGGCGTTTCAATCCATCCGAGAGTGGTTCGGTTTTGGCAACCGTTGCCGTTGGTCTCCCCTCCCCTGCCAGCCGTTGGGTGAACACCTCAATGTCTAACTGGTTGGCCAAAATCAATAACTCGTCCTGTCGCGGCACCGGTTGCTTGACGATCAACTCGGCGAAGCGAACACCGATCTTGCCGGAGGCGACGGCCTGATAAACCGGAGACGGCCAAGCGAGACATGGCAGGCTCGAGACCACCAAACTCGACAGGCCGACCCCGAGCCGAATGAGGTACGAACGCAGCGTTTCCAATTCCGCATCGGTGGCCACCGGCCCGGATGGACGTCTCCCCTGCTTGAGCGCCCAGGCTTGGCGCAATGCGGAAATGGCCCACCGGCGGGACTGACCGGAACGGTTGGAAATCAAAGTCAGGATTTTCTCGAGCTTCTCAACCCGATTCAGGTCAGCGCGGTGCAGGTTTTCGATCAGGCTGATCTCATTGCTGGCCTCATCGTCCATCGCCCGGATGTAAACCGGCACACGTTCGAGCCCCGCGAGCTTGGCGGCCCGCCAGCGACGCTCACCGGCCAGGATTTGAAAGCGCCCATTCCGGGGACGCACCAAGAGCGGTTGCAGCACCCCTTTTTCCCGAATGCTCTGGGCCAGTTCCTCGAGTTCACCGGGATCAAAGTAGGTTCGCGCCTGGTCCCTGCTGGGATCGAGTTGATCGAGGTTTAGTTCGCTGTCGGCGCCCGGTGCGGATGGCGCTGAAACCGTGGCCTCGCCGGGCGTAAGGGGGGGGCTTACGGGTATTGGCAGTTGAACCATCACGGCTGGATCGTTGAGTGAATCGAGCCCACTTTCGAGGGCCGAGAACATCAGGCTTTTGCCCTTTTTGGGTTTCGGTGCTTGCGGCTGATTCATGCAAACCCCATATAAAAAGAACCCGCTTGGGCGATACGCGCACAGGTGTTAAGCCCAATGTCTGAACCCGTAAGGGGGGGGCTTACGGGTTGCCGAGGTTGGGCCAAGACCGGCTGATCGCTAGACGGGTCAAGTTTATTTTCGAGGGGTGAGCCCATCAAATTCTGTCGCGTATTGGGTTTTGCTGCCCTTGAACAACTCATGCCAACCCCCAGTCAGTCAAGCTCAGATTGGAAGTGGATATCTCAAGCGAGGAGTCCGATTCACAACCCGTAAGGGGGGGGCTTACGGGTTGTGAAGTTTGTTGGGATTGCCCATTTTGCGAACCCGTAAGGGGGGGGCTTACGGCCTGGACCGTGAGACATCCGCAGGGATTCATTCGGTCACCTCACGGTAAACGGCTTCAAACTCTGCCAACGAACTCGGCACGCTGCCGAAGGCGGCACGGTAGGCCTTTAAGTCACGGATTGTGGCGTTTAAAACTGGATAGTGCTGAAGACCCTCACGGGCCTCACGCGAAAGCTGTTCGCGGGCCGAATGGCGAATCAACAAAATCCTCGAGTTGAGGTCGGGTCGAATCGCCTCGAGGTTTTGCAGGTGTCGGATCGATTTCCCCAGGCGTTCGAGGTCAATCACGGTGGGGGAGACCGGCATGATCGACAGGTCCGAAACGAGGGCCGCCTGCTGAAACAAGTCCTCGGCGTTCGGCGGCGTATCGATCACAACGACGTGCGTCTTGGCCTGGGCTCGGGCATCTTGGGCCAAGCCATCTCGAGGGGTTGTCCGTACTTCAAAGGGCAGGGGAGAGATCTGAGCTGCCAGCCGCGCCCAGGCGACACCCGATTCTTGCGGATCGGCATCGAGCAGCACCACCGGGAAGCCGCGTCGGGCAATCACCGTAGCGAAGTGAAAGGCGCTGGTGGTTTTGCCGACCCCACCTTTGAGCGACAAAAACGAGTAGATCGGATTCATGCCCAAGAATATGCTCGCCATTGGCGGGCTGACAAGTGAGGGACGAACCGGCAGGCGTTTCCTTGGTGCCTCGTCCACTTGATTCTGCGCA
>JANOWZ010000250.1:0-1928 GCA_031418155.1 Deinococcales bacterium | reverse complement strand
GCGTTGACCTTCACCGCAAACGCCGTCGGTGAGGACACGGTGCTGGCACAGATCATCAAACTGGTTGAAACCGCGCAGGGCAGCAAACCCGCGATTCAAGGATTGGCCGATAAAGTCGTTGCGGTCTTCACACCGATTGTCCTCGGGATCGCCGCACTGACGGCCATCGTCTGGTTGATCTTCGGCGGGGCGAACGCCGTGAGTTTCGCACTGGTCAACACGGTCGCCGTGCTGATCATCGCCTGCCCGTGCGCGATGGGCCTCGCCACACCGACGAGTGTGATGGTCGGGACCGGTAAGGCCGCCGAGTTGGGTGTGCTCTTCCGCAAGGGCGAGGCGTTGCAATCGTTGCAAGAAACTCAGGTCGTGGCGCTCGACAAAACCGGCACGTTGACCAAAGGCAAGCCAGCCATGACCGATTTTGTGGTGCTCGAGGGATTTGAACGCAATCAGGTTTTGAAGCTCGTGGCGAGCGTCGAACGCGAAAGTGAACACCCGGTCGCTCGAGCCATCGTTGGGGCGGCACAAGCGGAAGGCATCGCGCTCGAGAAACCCGAACAGTTCGAGAACACGCCCGGTTATGGCGTTCGTGCTCGAGTGACCGATTCCAGCGGAAATCAGGTGATCGGTCAAGTCGGGGCCGACCGGATGATGATCCAACTCGGGTTGGATGTCAGCACCCTCTCGAGTGAGGCGAACCGATTGGGTGACGAGGGTAAAACCCCGCTGTACGCCGCTATCAACGGCAAGCTTGCAGCGATCATCGCCGTGGCGGACCCGATCAAAGACGGTTCGCTCGAGGCGGTTCGCGCATTGCACAAGATGGGCTTCAAAGTCGCCATGATCACCGGTGACAACACGCGCACTGCGCAGGCCATTGGCAGGCAACTCGAGATTGACGACGTGCTCGCCGAGGTGTTGCCCGCAGGGAAAGCAGATGCGATCAAATCGCTCCAGGCTCGAGGTCAGAAAGTCGCGTTTGTCGGTGATGGCATCAATGATGCACCCGCACTCGCGCAGGCCGATGTTGGTTTGGCGATTGGCACTGGCACGGATGTCGCCATTGAAACCGCCGACGTGATCCTGATGTCGGGCGATTTGCGAGGCGTGCCGAACGCGATAGCCCTATCTCGAGCGACGCTCTCAAACATTCGGTTCAATCTGTTCTGGGCGTTCGCGTACAACATCGTGCTGATTCCGGTCGCGGCGGGCGCACTGTACCCGTTCTTGGGTTGGACGCTCAACCCCGTTCTGGCGGGCGCGGCGATGGGCCTCTCGAGCGTCTTCGTCCTCAGCAATGCGCTTCGCTTGCGCGGCTTCAAACCACCACTCGGTCACACTGGCTCGAGCCCACAAGCATCGCTTGCACGGGCGTAAGGAGAAATCGCATGGCAAAGCTTCCCGTTGGTGCATGGGTGATGGCGCAAAAACTGCCCGGCCCAAAACAGGCCCTCGACCGTGAGGCGTTTCTCGAGCGGGTCAAAGGTCGTGTCGAAACCCCGACCATTGCGGGCCTGCCGTTGATCGGGTTGGGCGGTTCGTGCGGCAAGCCGTGCTTTCAACTGCCCTACCGCCTGACCTGGAATTCAGAAAACCTTGACGCGCTCGAGGCTGTGGGCCGTGAGCACGATTGCTTCATCGAGTACGGCGCGTACCCACACTTGAAACTCAACGATGGCGGGCAGGAGGTCGCGGCGGTACAGGACTGGACGACCTTCGGCATGGTGTTCATGCGGCCCGGTTACGAACGCGGCGAGGAATTGCTTTTCGAACTGGCGCGGGCGCTCGAGCCCATCGTGGTGGCGTAGTGTTCGTTTGAAAATCGGTTCGACACCTGGCGCGAGCATCATTCCGTGCCTCGGCAAAGTACCACTCGAGACACGGAACGGGGCATCTTGAGCGGTAGTTCAAATTTTGGTTCTGCGCTG
>JANOWZ010000249.1:0-2196 GCA_031418155.1 Deinococcales bacterium | reverse complement strand
GCCGTGACCATGCCACCAGTGACAGCGGGATACACCCAGATCAGCGCTCCGGCAATCGGCTTCCCTCGAACATCGAGCGCTTGACCAGAGATCGTGTTCTTGCCCGCGCCAGCCTCGACATTGCCGCCCGAGTTGCCAGGGTTTCCTTGCGTGCCGGGAACGCCCTCGGCGGCAGGACAGGCGGTGAAAAGGGCGGCAGCGAACAGCAGCGGAACGATTCGTGTGTTGATCATTTGGGGGTTGAACATCTTGGCCTCCGTGACTTTGCCTCTTGGCTCAGTGGCATCACGGTACGGGCGCGGGTGTGACGAGGTTGTGACCGGAGTGGTTCCGCCGAAAGAAACACATTTTCTTGGATTTCTCGTAAAATTGCTGGACGAGGAACCCATGACCCATCACCTGCACCTGCTCGGCACACCCACCCTCGAGTCGCAACGCCTTGAGCGCAAGACGGCGGCGGTGCTTGCGTATTTGGCGCTGGAGGGGCAAACGCACAAGTACAAACTCTCAGGTTGGCTCTGGCCGGATTCTGGCGAGACGGCGGCCCGCAACAACATGCGGCAACTTTTGCGCCGCTTGCGGGTCGCGGCGGGGGAGGTGGTGCTCGGTGAGGACTTGATTGAATTGCACAGCGAGGTGGATGTGGATGTGCAGCACCTCTCGAATTTGCAAAATCCATCGCTCGAGCTTTTGAAGCGAGACGATGAACTATTGGCAGGTCTCGAATATGACGACGCACCAGATTTCGACGAATGGCTTTTGGGCGTGCGCGAGGAATTGAAAGCACAACGTTCACGGGCGGCGCAGGTCGAGACGGATCGGCTCGAGAAAAATGGTCAGTTGAAGCGGGCGCTCGAGTTCGCATTCTTCAGGATCAAACTCGAGGTGCTCTCCGAAGAGGCGTACCGGCAGGTGGCACGGTTGCAGTACCTCGCGGGTGATCGTGGCGCAGCCCTCACCACGCTCGAGCGTTGCCGGAATGTGCTGCGTGAAGAACTCGGGGTTGAACTGCTGCCAGAAAGCCTCGAGTTGCTGGGCTTGATCGAACGCGGCACACTGCTCGCCGGAGCAGCGCCGAAACCCAAAGAGACTGTCCTGCCCACCGCGATCCTGCGACCACCCGTACTGGCAGGCCGTGAGCGCGAATGGGCCTTGATGGAAGAAGCCTGGGAACGAGGGCAGATCATCTACCTCGAGGGCGAACCCGGCGCGGGCAAAACCCGATTGGCCCTGGATTTCGCGCAGAGCAAAGGTTCGGTGTTTCACTTCCAGGCGCGACCCGGTGATGCGGGTATTCCATTGGCAGCCCAAGCGAGGGCTGTGCGTCAAATGCTCGAGCGGGACCCACAGATCCTCGAGCGAATTCCCAAATGGGCGCACCGCGAACTGGCGCGGTTGCTGCCAGAACTCAGCCGTGACGAGGCCCTGCCGCCACTCGCTTCCGAGGCGGAAAAACTGCGATTCTTTGAGGCCATTGGCGAGGTTGTGCTCGCCCGTGATGTGGTGGTCACGGTCGCGGACGACGTGCAATTTTCAGATTTGGCCACCGCCGAAGCCACCGGCTACCTGATGACCAAATTTGCATTAAACTCCAGGTAAGGCACCCCTCGCATCATCAATGTGTTTCGCCGGGGTGAATTGCTGTCGCAAATCGAGGCCGGATTGAACCAGGGCATTGAGGCTGGCGTGCTCGCCAAAATCATGGTTGAACCACTCGAGACGAACGACATCAGTACGCTGTTGGAAGGCTTGGGATTGGAAGACAGCACCGACCTGGTGCAAGGGCTGGCGCGATACACCGGTGGCAACCCAATGTTTATTCTCGAGACGATCAAACACCTGATTGAAACCGGCACGCTCGCGCAAGGATTGCCTTCACGCCTGACCCCACCCGGCAAAGTAGCAGCACTGATCGGGCGACGATTACAGCGCCTCACGCCAGCCGCTCTGAATTTGGCTCGAGTCGCAGCGGTGGCGAAAACATCGTTCGATTTGAACCTCGCAGCGGGTGTGCTCGAACGTCCCAAGATGGAACTCGCTGAGGCGCACGCCGAACTCGAGACGGCACTGGTCTTGCGCGGCAATGCCTTCACGCACGACTTGCTGTTCGAGGCGACTCTGACTGGAATTCCAGGTGCGATCAAGCAGGTCTTGCACGGCGACACCGCCCGATACCTCGAGACAATCAACTCCGAT
>JANOWZ010000248.1:0-13400 GCA_031418155.1 Deinococcales bacterium | reverse complement strand
AAAATTGGGCCTGGTGTACTCGGCGATGCGGCATTTCAAACTCGAACTCGAAGCTGCCGGATTCCGTGTGAATTACCAATCGTGCGCGAAATGGATCGAGGGCGTTCAAGCGCACCTCGAGCAATACCCCGGCGCGAAATTGCTCTTGATGCAGCCCACCGATTATGGCGTGGATGCAGTCTTGAAAACCATGATTGAAACGCCCGGCGGTACGCTTGAGGTTGTGCCGAACGAACTGTGGCTCTCGAGCGAGGCAGATTTTGATTCATTCGCCAAAGGCAAGAAAAGTTTGCGAATGGAATTCTTTTACCGCAAACAGCGCGAGAAAACCGGTTGGCTGATGGACGACACCGGCCCAGTCGGAGGGGCCTGGAATTACGATGCCGACAACCGTGAGGTTCCACCCACCGGTCATCGCTTTCCAGAAAAACTCGAGTTTAAACACGATTCACTCACGATCGAGACGCTGGCTTGGGTTGGCGAAAATTTCCCCAACAATTTTGGCAACCTCGAGCAATTCAACTGGCCGGTCACACGCGATCAGGCATTGATGGCACTCGAACATTTTCTCCGTCATCGCCTCGCCAATTTTGGTCCGTTTGAAGACGCGATGGTCGAGGGCGAAAACCAGCTTTATCACAGCTTCGTCTCCCCTGCCCTGAACATCGGATTGCTGACGGCCCGCGAGGTTTGCGAACACGCCCTCGAATTTGCGGCAAATCCAAACAACCAGATTCCACTCTCGAGCATTGAGGGATTTATTCGTCAGATTCTCGGCTGGCGCGAATTCATGCGTCACGTCTACCGCACGAAAATGCCTGCGTTCCGAAACGAAAACCGGCTTGGGCACACGGCGACACTCCCCGACTTTTACTGGACGGGAAAGACCAACATGAATTGCGTCTCGAGTTGCGTCAATCAAGTCATCAGTACCGGGCACTCGCATCACATTCAACGGCTGATGGTGCTGGGGAATTTTGCTTTGATCGCGGGCGTGCGACCTCAAGAGATCAACGATTGGTTTCTGTTCGCCTACGTCGATGCCTTCGATTGGGTCGTCTCGCCGAACGTTCTGGGCATGAGCCAATACGCGGACCTGGGCAGCTTTACCAGCAAGCCTTACGCGAGCGGTGGCGCGTACATCTCGAGGATGTCGAACCACTGCGCAGCCTGCAAGTTCAACCCAAAAAAATCTATCGGCGATGATGCCTGTCCGTTCTCGAGTCTGTACTGGGATTTTCTGGACCGGCACGCCGCGACATTCGCCAAGAACCAACGCATGGGCATGATTTTGGCGGGCTGGAAGAAACGCAGTCTCGAGGACAAGCGGGCCATTCTCGAGCGGGCAAGCGAAGTCAAAAGGTTGCTCGAGAATGGCACCCTGTAAGGGTTTACGGCGTGAGCCGGTTGCGATCACGCGGAAAGGCTCGAGCATACCGCACATTTTGAATCCCCAAAATTTTTGCCGTCATGCGTTCTGCCCCAATCGCCAGCCCGCCATGTGGCGGCATCCCGTGCTTGAAGACCTCGAGATACGCACCGAAGCCGTCAGGTTTAACGCCCTTGGCCTCCATGCGCTCGAGCAGCATGGCGTAGTCGTGAACGCGCTGACCACCGCTGGTGATCTCAATGCCGCGAAACAACAGGTCGAAGCTGCGGGTCAGGCCATCATCGGTCGGGTGCGCGTAAAAAGGGCGTGCATCCTGCGGGTAGCGCGTGACGAACACGAAATCTGATCCTTCAGTCTCGAGGAAGTGCCGCGAGAGGATACGTTCGCCTTCCGGGTCGATGTCTTTGCCACCAACCTGATAGCCGTACTTTTCTTTAATCAACGCCCGAGCCGCCCGCAGTTCGATGCGGGGAAAACGGTCTGGAACTTCGGGTAAGCCCTTGAAGTCCTCGTTACCGTGCGCAATCGTCTCGAGTTCAGCCGCGCAGGTGTCTTGAATGTGCCGCATCATGGTCTTGATGGTGCGTTCCTCGACCTGCATCACGTCCTCTTCGGACTCGATGAAACCCATCTCGAAATCGAGCGAGAGGTATTCGTTCAAGTGTCTCGAGGTCGCGTGTTCCTCGGCACGGAAGACCGGGGCGCACTCGAAAACACGCTCGTACACGCCGACCATGATCTGCTTGTACACCTGTGGGCTTTGCGCCAGGTACGCCTTTTTCTCGAAGTAATCGACCTCGAACAGGCTCGCGCCCCCCTCTGCGCCCGCCGAGACGATCTTGGGCGTGAAAATCTCGGTGAAGCCCTCGCTCGAGAGGTGACGACGGAATCCCTCAACGAGTGCGGCCTGGACCCGCAACACGGCGCGTTCTTTCATGCCGCGCAAACTCACGTAACGGTAATCGAGCAGCGTTTCCGGGTTCGCCCGCCATTCCTCTTTACTGACCTCAATCGGTGATGGTTCAACCGCTTTGGAGATCACCTCAAAGCCGCTCGCCTGAACCTCGAGTCCGCCTGGAGCTTTGGCGTTCTCGACGACCTTGCCGGTGACGCGCACGCTGGATTCCGGCATCGGCACGTCGTAACTTTTGGCAAGCACGCATTGCGCCAGTCCGCTGCGATCCCGCAAGATCAGGAATTGAATCCCGCCGAGATCGCGTCGCCAATGGACCCAGCCCTCAAGCATGACCTCTTGACCGAGTTTGTGTTGGATGTCAATCGCAAGTGTGCGCATGTGCTTCTCCGTTTCAGGCCCGAAATCCGGGCTCGAGCGTTCAATGTTGAGTGTGCTGTGTGAAATGAAATCCCCGTGGGTCAAGCGCTCCCACGGGGCAAAGATCTCTGTCGAGACAGTTGACCTGTGTCGAAAAAGTACGTTTATTTAAGAATTTCTGTCGCATCGTCAATCTCGAGTTTCAATCCAGCAAAAACCCCGCACGGTCTGTGCGGGGCCTCAGGTCAAAATCACCGTTCGCCCCGGAGGTCGATTGTCTTCCCCGAGGTTCGAGTTGTCGTTGTCGGTGCCGAACATGAACGTGAGTATAGGCCGCGCCCGCAAGTCCGGTCAAGCCAAAATGCTTCGGGATGTTCGAGCCGAAGCCAAAAAATGAGGTCCAACTGGAGTCGGGCCTCCACTTCAAATAATTGATCAACCTTCAGAGCTTCCAGACGTTCAAGATCACGGCCAGCACCAAGAAAATCACGGCCAGAATCACGGTGATGCGCACCAAACCACCCTGCACGCCGCGACCGCCGAGAAAATCGCCACCACCACCCATGCTGCTGGACAGACCGCCCTGCTTGGGTTCCTGGATCAGCACGAAGTAAATCACGCCGATGCAGGCGATGGCGAACAAGACCAAAACGAGGTAAAACATGGTTTCTCCGATGCTCGAGGCGTTCCCTCGAGACTGATTTGAACTGATCTTGCTGAACTGAACCTGTGGTGCCGGAAGGGGGAATCGAACCCCCACGGTTTTACCCGCTAGATTTTGAGTCTAGTGCGTCTACCAATTCCGCCATCCCGGCACGGAGCGGATAGTGTATCAGGGCTTGCAGCGCAGGTCAACGGAAAAATGGCTCACAATTCAGGGCCACACGATCTGGTTCAGAGTTCAATTCGAGTTTGACGGTCCGGCAAGCGCTTGCTACACTCTGAAAGCTCGAGATGGTTAAACGTCTGTTCGGGTGCATTTGGAGAGGTGTCCGAGTGGTTGAAGGAGCACGCCTGGAAAGCGTGTAAAGGGGCAACCCTTTCAAGAGTTCGAATCTCTTTCTCTCCGCCAAAGTTCAGTTGAACGCGCACCTCGAGATCCACTTTGCGAGGTGCGCATTCGCTAACTCAACGCTTGGGTTGCCTGCCGAACGCGCCTGTGACGTACACTCGAGCGATGAAACAAACCAAATGGAAATTCATCGTGGCAGCAATTCTGGCCTCGAGCACCCTCTTTTCAAGTGCCTTGGCCGCGCCCAACAGTCCGGCACAAAACCTGTTTGAACAGGCCAGCTTTTACCTGAAATTTCACTATCACGGTTTTTCAAGCGTCAACCTCGAGATTTTGGTGGCACGCTACAAGCAAGAATTAGACCGGGTTTGCTCGGGTCAGGGCGAGAAATGCAGCTACGAGACGGCCCGCCCGGTGCTCTCCAGGATGCTCAGCGAGGTCCGGGATGGTCACACGTACTACATCAGCCCGGAGAATTACGCCGAATCGCTGGTGGCCCAGCAGGGCTCGAGTGGACCTTCGGACAAACCCTTGATCGGTTGGCAACTCGAGGGCACGGTCGGCGGGGTGCTGGTCGCAGAGTTGATCGCGGGCGGTCCGGCGCAACTCGGCGGGGTGCATCGCTTCGACAAAATCATCGGCATGAATGGAACGCGGTTCACGAGCGGTCAGAACGGGATTCAACAAATCCGGGCGGCCTCAGGTACGGGACAAACCACGCGCTTTGAAATCGCTCGAGGGCAGGCCCGGTTCGAGGTGACACTGACCCCAAAAATCCTTGAGGCGACCGACCTGCTGCCATACTTGGAGGCCAGCGGCGCACCGTCGGTGATGCTCTTGCGCATCCCCAGTTTTGAAACCTACGAGAAGACCGGTCTGAGGGTCCATGATCTGGTCAATCTGGCGATCTCGAGGAACGCAACCGGCCTCATCGTCGATTTGCGCGACAATCCAGGCGGTTTCCTGACCGAATGCGTTGCGGCGGCTGGTGCGTTCGTCGGCAATTTTTCACAGATTTTCGAGAGCCGATTCGAGAGCACCACCGATGGGTATAAGAATGGCACGGTCGAGGACAACGACCCAATCGAACCGCAGTCTTACAGCATCCCAAATCCAGCAAAATTCACCGGCAAGGTTGTGACGCTGGTGAATTCCAGCACCGCCAGTTGCGGTGAGGAGTTTGCCTACCGAATGCAACTCGAACGTCGCGGGTTGGTGATCGGCGAACCGACCTACGGGATTCTCAACACCGCCACGAACGATTTCGTCCTGATCGACCGTTCCGCCTTGGCGATCACCACGGTTCGGGCCCTCGAAGCGAACGGCAAACCGTTCCCAGAACGGGTCACACCGGACATCAGGCTGGTCGATAACTTCCTCGAGATCGGCAGGGATGGCCGGGACGCACTGGTCGAAAAAGCGCTCGAGTTGCTTCGCTGAACTCAACCCTGATGCACAAAGTTCTCAGGCTTGTGTCACACAAGGCAATACAATACTTGGGTGAAGAAATTCTTGATCGCCGGAGCATTGGGCCTGAGTGCCGTCATCCTGAACGCCTGTTCGTTTTTTGGTCCAGTCGTGCGCCCCCCGACCTTCGAGATGCGCGAGGCCGGATTCGAGCGGTTCGATCCGCCAGGACTGGACGCGCCCGCCCGTGCCGTGATTCGCCTGATCCTTGAGGGTCGCAACCCGAACCCGCTCGGAGGTCGCGTCGAAGAACTCGCTTTTGACCTGCTGATCGATGGGCAAAAGGTGGCCGGGGCAAGCTCGCCCGGACTGAATCTGGCCGCAAACAACGCGCCGAGCGAAATCAAAATTGATGTCGATGTGCCAATCAATACCGCAACCCTGCAAAACCTGCTGAAAGTCGCTCGAGGTGATGCGATCTCGTATCGGCTCGAGGGTGCGTTCAGGATTGCTTTGGGCAGCTTGGGCAGCCCGAAGTTTGGGCCGTACACGCTGGCACAAGGCACGTACAAAACCCCGAGCATCGCCAGCACCCCACCGAGCTTCAAATGGCGCTCGGACCTGACGCGCTTGGGCATCGGTTTGACTGGCGCGACGCTCGATCTGGGCTTTGAGGTCACGAACCCTGGCCCAATCGGGTACAAGATCATCATGCCGCTCGGATTGACGGTCGGTGGTCAGGAGATTGCTCGAGCAGAGGCGGGCGGCACGATCAAAGGCAAGGACACGAGCGTGATTTACTCGAGGTTTGCGATTGATCCGATTGCTGCCACCAGGGTAATCATCGGTGGAAGATTCGATTTCGGCATCTCGAGCGCACCCAAACTCGAAGTTCCTGGCCTCGAGCCTTACGCCTTTCCGGTGAGTTTGTTGTTCAACGGTTCGGCAGCAAAGTAGTTTTTAAAACAGACGCGGGCGAGAATCAAACTGCATTCTCGCCCGTGATTTCGTCTCGGAAATCACAGAGACTCGAGCACACGCCAAGCCGCAGCAACACCGGCACCTCGAGCAAACTTGATGCCCAAATCGGCGAGTGAATCCTCGAGCAACCCAGCAAACGCGAGGCAATCGTAACGGTCGAAATTGCCCATGAAGGAGATTCGGCAGATGTCGTCCTTGATCGCATCCTGACCACCCTGCGCTCGAGCACCACGGGCCAGCAGTGCCTTTACAAGATCCTTGCCTTTGACCGGTGCGGGCGGCACCAGCGTCACACAGGCGGGCGAAACAACCTCGGCAAAGCTTGAGCAACCACAGGCGATGGCGGCGGCGAGCAGCGCGTCGTTCATGGTTTTCTTTTCATGCCAAACCGCCTCGAGACCCCGATTCTGAATCTCGAGTTCGAGCGGGGTCAGCGCCACGACCAAGCCTTGAATCAGATTGATTGCGGGCGTGGCGGCGGTTTCACCGTTCGGTTGGGATTTCAGTTCGCGGCGCAAATCGAAATAGTACGGGCGCGTACTTGACTCGAGCGTCGTGACAATCTCCACGGCTCGAGGTGAGAGTGCCAGAAAGCCAAGTCCAGGAGGAGCGCCGACCGCCTTTTGCGAACCGGAAACCACCGCGTCCAAACCCCAATCACCGGGCCGAATCTCTGACATGCCGAGGCTGGTGATGGCATCGGCGATGATCAAACAATTAGGCAACACTTCACGGGTCACTCGAGCAATCGCTTCGAGGTCATGTAAAACGCCGGTACTCGTTTCCGAATGCGTGACGAGCAACGCCTTGGCGTTCGGATTCGCCATGAGCATTTCTCGAGCCCAATCTGCTGGAATCGCCTGGCCCCACGTTTGACGACGCTCGTGAACCACAAATCCGAAGGCTCGAGCCATATCTGCCCAACGCTCACCAAATTTCCCAGCGGCGAGCGAAACCACCTCTGATCCGGGCGCGAGCAAATTCAGCAAGGCGGCCTCGAACGCACCAGTGCCGCTCGAGGTCAAGATCAACGGAGCCTCCCAAGATTCCGGCAGACCAAACACCAACTTCAATTGTGCTCGAGCCTTCATCAGCACCTCTCGAGCCTCATTCGTGCGGTGATGGATTTGTGGACCCGCCAGCGCGAGCCGAACCTCGGGCGAGATTTCGACAGGACCAGGAGCGATAAGACGTTGACGAAACATGAGGACCTCCAGAACGGCATGACGAAGGGAGAAGGTTAAAAGGCGAAGGGAAAATCGAAAAGCTTTGAGCATTTCCCGTTGGTTCTTGACCCTTCCTTTGCCATTCGCCTTTCGCCAATCTCTTAAAACTGAACCAAGAACACGCTTTCGATCACGTCGAGCGCACGGATTTTCTCGAGGATTTCCGCGTTGGGTTTCGCATCAAGGCTGAGCGTGAAGAGCGCCTTGCCACCCGGTTCGTCACGGCCCAATTGCATTCCGGCGATGTTGACACCGCTCTCGCCGAGCATGGTTCCAACACGACCGACCACACCGGGCTTGTCGTAATTCGTACAGATCAGGACGCTGCCTTCGGGTGCAAGCTCGAGGCGATAATTGCGGATTCGGGTCAGGCGTGGTTGCTTGCCGAAACAGGTTCCCGAGACGCGACGGGCGCGTTTGCCATCATTGACACTGACCGACATTTCGTTGGCGTAATCTTCAGATTCTTCGACTTGCCGCATGGTCAGGCTGATGCCGCGTTCTTTGGCCAGGGCTCGAGCGTTGATCTGATTCGGTTGCTCCTCGGTGATGTTGCGCAGGTAGCCAACCAGAACACTGGTGAAAATTGGGCCGGTATCGCCCGGAAATTTTCCGGCGAATTCGACTTCGATTTCTTGGGCTGGACCGATCTCGAGTTGCGCCAGCATTCGACCCAAGCGTTCCCCGAGCGTCAAGTATGGTCCGATCTTTTCGAGGATGCCCGCATCCATCGCCGGGGCATTGATCGCACCTTTGGAGACATCGCCGTGCAATGCGGCACAGACGCGCTCGAGGATTTCCGAACCGACACGATCCTGCGCCTCGAGCGTGTTCGCGCCGAGGTGCGCGGTGATGACCACGTCGTCCCGACCCAAGAGCGGGTGGTCCTTGGCGGGCGGTTCGTCCACGAAGACATCAATGCCTGCCGCGAACAAATGCCCATCCTCGAGCGAGGCAGCGAGTGCGCCCTCATCAACGATGCCGCCACGGGCCGCGTTAACCACAATCGCACCTGGTTTCAGAAGCGCGAGTTCTTTCGGGCCGATCATGCCGATGGTTTCCTCGGTTGCGGGCGTATGGACCGTCAGGGCGTTCACCTGCGGCAGCAATTCCTCGAGCGTCGCGGCACGGGTCACGCCGAGGAGTTCAAAACGTCGGGCCGAGACGTAAGGGTCATAAGCGATGACGTTCATCTTCAGGCCCATCGCCCGGTTCGCCACCAGCGTTCCAATCCGTCCAAGCCCGATGATGCCGAGCGTTTTTTCCTTGACCTCGCGGCCCAAATACTTGCGATCCCACGTGCCAGCGCGGGTGAGCTTGTCCGAACGGGCCACACCTCGAGATGCCGCCAGCAAAAGCGTGATCGCCAATTCTGCCGCCGAAACCGTGTTCGCCTCTGGTGCGTTCAAAACGATGATGCCGCGACGCGAGGCGGCCTCGAGATCAATGTTGTCCACGCCGACACCGCCGCGCCCAATCACCCGCAAGTTCGTGCCGTGTTCGAGCAGTTCGACATCGACTTTGGTGCGAGATCGGGTGATCAGTGCGTCAAATTCGTGCAACCTCGATAGGATGGTTGCCCGTGGCATGTTGGCGACGTACTCGATCTGGAAGCCGTCGCGTTTGAGTTGTTCGGGTTTGAATTGCATCTCGTCACAGATCAAGATGCGTGGTTTTTCTGTCGCAGTCACGCCGAGCAGTTTACCGGCTGCACGAATCGGGCGCAAACGCGGCGGGCTAGACAGATTCTTGAGGATTGCGTCAGGGTTTGAAGTTGCGACGAGAATATCGTGAAGATTGCGCTTCGAGCCTGAAAAAGCAACGTTTATTGCGCAGTTGGTTCGATCACACGCCCCTCGAGCACCGCCCGAACCTGATTGACTCGAGCCTCAAGATCACCAGAGACCACCGTGAAATGCACACCTCGAGATCGCAAATCGTACTTGATGATGCTCTGCGAACGAGACCGCCAGAGGGCTCCGTCACGCCAACCATCCTGCTCGAACGGAATGTCATCGGCCAACAAAAAGACATGGTGATAGCGCGTCTCGGCGGCTCGAGCCAATTCGATCACGCGATCCGGCACGGTGCCCTCATAGACCGAACCCAAGTAGGCGGTCGTGATGGCGTTGATATCCACAAACAAAAACCGTTTCGCATTCACAATCACGGCATCCTCGAGTTCTCGGTGATGCTCGGCGATGTGCGTGTAATCTGCTTGCCCGAGTTCACCATTTTTGTTTTGCCACACTTCACGCCCGTATTCGAGCACGAACGGTTCGTTGAATTCTTGCGCGAGGCGTGATGTCAGCGTGCTCTTGCCAGTGGATTCCGCGCCCATCAAGACCACGCGATGCACCGGTTCGCGCCAACGTTGCGAGGCGGTCAACACCTCGTAACTGACACGAGCCTCGAGCGCCGCGAACAACTCGAGATCACCGGGTGTCGTGTAAAACAGTGGCGGTTCATCAACAAACTTGACCGATTCCCGGTACGCATTCCAGATCTTGCGAACCTCCGTGCCAGAAGTCTGAACGCACAAACGCTCGAGGTCCACAACAAACGGTTTCACGCCGATGTGCGCCGCGAAACCAGGGATGTACTCCTCGCTGCCGAAGACGGCATCAGGCTTGAAATCATGCTCCTCGAGCCAGATGCGTACCGCCTCCCGGTGCGTGAATTCATCCGCGTCATTCGGTGGTGAAACATCCGGCACAAAAACCTGCAAGCAAGAATTGTTCCGATACGCCTGTCGAATCCAATCGGCTCGAGCATGACTGGGCATGTCCGGGAAATCGGGATTGCTGTAGACCAGCACGATCACCTGATCGCAAACCTCGAGTGCCGTGTCAACCACCAACTGATGGCCCTTGTGTGGCGGCGCGAACTTGCCGACAACAATGCCCAATTTAGGCATGGGCCAACCCACCTCGAGCATCCTGCCTGCGCCACTCGAGCCAGCCATAAATGCTCATGCCCGCAAGGATGAACTGCAACACGGACTGACCCCAAACTTGAAAGTGAAACATGTACACGGCAGTCACGGCATTGACCACAATCCAGACCGGCCAGGACCAAGACCACTTGCGGGTCGTGCCGAAATTGGCGATCAAGGCCAATGCCACCGACACGAACTGCACCCAATTCCAAGGCTGACCAAAATCAGTGACCTTGATCGTGTACGCAAAAATTACCAAACTCGCCACCCAAGTTACGGCATACCAAAGCGGTTCGTTGAACTTGATCTCGCCACGGTCACGGCGATGCTCGAGGAACCACAAATACAAACCGTGAATGCCAAAAATCAAGTACGCGACCTGCAAACCAGCAAACTGCCAGTCGCGTCGAGCCATGAACAAGATGAAAAACGGCACGTTGGAGAGGTTCGACCAATGCCAGTAGGCGATGTGCTTGCGGAAAAGGTAGACGAGCGAGATGACAACGAAAACCGCGCCGCTATAATCCCAGAACCATTGTGGAACGCTCGAGATGTTCATGAAGTTTTCCTTTCAAGTTCAGTCTGGAATGCCCAAGATTTCATTCAGCAGTTTTGACATGTGCCTCGAGATTGATGCGGGCAAGATTCACGCTCGAGCGCGAACCTCTTCCCAGGTCCATTCGCGTTTGATTTCGCCATTTTCAAACACCGTCTCGAGGATGCTGTCCGGGTGTGCCATCGCGTCCGGCTCGAGCGTCACGGTTTGGATTCCTCGAGCACCTTGAATCACATCGAGGCGACCTTTCTTGCTGGCTTTGCCCGCGTCATCGATTGGGTTTTTGTTGACACCATAGGTTTCACCGTCCCTGCTGACCAAGTGCAATTTCTGAGCGAATTTTTGCGTGTCGCGGTTCGGTGCTTGCAGCAGTGCGCCGCCCATGCCGAAGGCGACATTCGTGGCGCTGTATCCCCATTGCTCGAGCAGGAACAAAATCATCTTGATGCTTGAGGCGTTGATGCCGTCGCCCTGAATCACGCGGACGTTGCGCAAAACCTTGTAGCCTTTGCTGTTGACATCCGCGCCAAATTTCGCCTCGAGTTGCTGCATGGTGCGCAAGACCACGTAGGGAGGATCGCCACTGTCGGGTCGAATCACGGCGGTTCCGCCACCGTCAATGATCGCTTGACGCAACTCTTCGCCGATGATGCTCGAGACGGCGCGTTCACGGTCGTAACTGTCGATGACCATTGCGTACAGGCCGTTGCCGAACGCTTGAATCGTCTGCGCGTAAGCCTCGCGTTCTTGGGTTGGACCGAAACTCGTGACGGTGCTGTGCTCCATCGCTGGGATGCTGTACGCCGCCATGTCCGCGCCGTAAAAGTTGCGGGCATACATCACGCCGGTAATCGTGTCCGATCCCGAGAAATTGACCAAGTGCGCCGCGCCGCCGATGCCTGCGCTCTCAAAGCTCGAGACACCTCGAGCACCGAAATCGTGGAGTTTGAACGGCAAATCCTGTTCGGGCGTGTCAGAACTTTTCTCGAGCGCCGCTTTGATGATCTCGCGGATTTCGTAACTGACGGTGCAGACGCTCGTCGGATACCAGACGGCCCGCAACAAACTCGTCTCGAGCCATCCGGGAAGCCACGGCACTCGGGGATCGGTGCTTTCAACGATCACCAGCGGGTTGTGCACTGGCACGAGCGTTCCCTCTGGCACGGCACGAATGCGAACGGGAAGTTTTCCGTCAAGTTCGTTGACGATGTACAACCAGTCTTCTTTGGGAAAGGCGACACCGTGCGCCGCAAAGAATTCTTCCGCCTCGAGCACGTTCGCCTCGGTGATGCGTTTGGTCAGAAAACTTTTGAGGTACATTTGCAAGCCGAAGAAGCGCACGAAATTGCTGTCGCCACCTCGAGATTCGATGTACCAACTTCCGTAGGTCATGCCGCTCGGGTATTGCTTGAAGTGGCTGGCCTTGTAGCTGTCCGAGTTGAGGATTGGATTCTCGAGGTTGAAGGGATTCATTGGTTTCCTTCCATTCTGAGCGAGGTGGGTAGGTTGGTTTCTGGATGGATCTCACCGCTGAAATTCGATCCGTAATACGCGGCCTCTATCGTGATTTTGCCAACCATGTGTGCATTGAAATCCTCGAGCATTTCGGCTGGAATCCAGAGTTCTTGGTTTTCTCGAGCACCAACCGTTTCAGTGTTGAATTGCTTAGAGTAGTCGTCTTCGATTTCAAATCTGGTGATGAAACCGCACGGAGGATCGTTGTATCGGGTGTTCCATCCTTCGGCGATTTGTCGTGCGTACTCAAAGTTCAGAACGGGATAGAAAATGGGTTGGTCTGGAAGTCGTGGCGGGTGAGCTCGGAAATTGGCATCGGCAATCAATTGTAATTCTCGAAGTCCGACTGGTCTGAACAGAATCATGGTTCACTTCGTTTCTTTGACTCGGTAAAATTCTGCGGGCCTGAATCCCGTTCCAGTTTCGCGTTCACCTGTGGCCTCGAGTTCGCCCGTCTCGAGCATTCGTCTGCGAAACGCATCTTTGTTCAGGCTGCGTCCGAGAATGGTTTCGTGGACATCTTGAAGTTCGCGCAGGGTGAATTTCTTGGGTAGGAGTGCGTATCCAACCGGTGAATAATCAGGTTTTCCGCGAAGTCGTTGAACCGTCATTTGAATCATTTCGAGGTGATCGAAAGCGAGATGGACTTTTTCTTTCTCGAGACAAATTCCAATCTGATCGTTCTCGAATCGGAGTTGCGCGAGCCGAACGTGTTCATCCTCAAGTGCTTGGAGTTGATGTGGTGGCACGAGTGCAAAATGGGCCACGCTGATGATTCGCATTCGCGGATCACGGTTTGGTTTGCCGAAGGTGAACAGTTGCTCGAGGTACGGGTGCTCAAGGCGGGCTTTGGCTTTAAGGATTCTGTGCGCGGCGGCCTCGAGTGTCTCGGTGATGCCCACAAAGCCTCCTGGGAGGCTCCAGAGCCCTTTTGCGGGGTGTTCAGTGCGTTTGATGACCAATACCTCGAGTTGGCGTTCTCGGACGGTCAGCAGGGTGATGTCCACGGCGAGGCTGGGTCGGTCGAATTCGTTGGGGTTGTATTGCTCGAGGAAGTTGCGTTCTTCTGTTTCGGCTTGGTTAGGTGGCTTGCGGCTCATCC